>JBBSAS010000258.1:0-3213 GCA_038252055.1 Candidatus Limnocylindrales bacterium | reverse complement strand
GTTCCGTGCCTCGGCCGGCTGGCGCGTGGACGCGATCGAAGCGGCGGAGCTCGCCTCACGGCTCCCCGTCGGGAGCGTCGCCGCCTGGCTGGCCCGGCTGTCGCGGCGGGACGGAACGGCGGATCCCGCCCGGCGGTGATGCCGACAGCCCCGGCGAGGCGGCGGGGCTTCCCGGCGAGGCGGCGGTGCTTCCCGGCACGGTGGCGGTGCTTCCCGGCACGGTGGCGGGCCGTCCCGAAAGGGCGGCAGCGCGACTCCGTGGCGCGATCGCCGGCCGGCCCGGCGCCCCGGATCGGCCCGCACCGGTGGGGCTGCCAGGTCCGGGCTCGGATCCAAGGTCGCCGGGCAGAGGATCGTCCTCCCAGTCACGCCATTCGACGTCCGGGTGGGCCGCCAGGTAGGCCTTGACCGCGCGCCCGATCGTCGGGTGGAAGTGATCCGGTCCCAGTCGATCGAAGATCCCGTAGACCTGCAGGCGGTCCTTCACATGGCCCTTCAGCTCGGCGAAGTGGAGCTCGACGCCGCGCCGGGCAAGCTCCGTGATCGTCTCGTCGAGCGTGTCGGCGGCCGTCGTGTCCACGTCGGTCACCGGCTCGGCGGCCACCGCGATCCAGCGGACCGGCGGCGGAGCGTGGTCCACGGTGTCGAGAATCCGCTCGCGGAAGAGATCGGCGTTCGCGAAGAAGAGCGGCGCGTCCCAGCGGTAGAGGATCAGTCCCGGGACGAGTCGCGCCTCGGGATGGCGACCGAGATCGTGGTAGCCCTTGTAGTTCGTGACCCGCCCCAGGACCGCGTCATGCGGCTGCCACGCGCGCCGGATGAACGTGAGGAGCGAGAGGCCCACCCCGACCGCGATCCCGGGCAGCGCCCCGAAGAGCACGACGCTCAGGAACGCGATGAGGGCGAGGCCCAGCTCCGAGCGGCGAAGGCGCCAGAGGTGACGGAGGCCCTCGAGGTCGAAGAGGGCGAGGGCGGCGGAGATCACGACGGCGGCCAGCGCCGCAGCGGGAACGGGAGCGAGCAGCCCCGGCACGACCACGAGGAGCAGGACGATCGCCGCGGCGCCGACGAGGCCGGTCACCTGCGTCCGCGACCCGGCTGCCTCGGCGACCGGGGTCCTGGTGGCGCTGCCGCTCGAGGCGAAGCCGCCGACGACGCCACAGGCCAGGTTGACGGCACCGAGCGCGGCGAGCTCGCGGTCCGGGTCCACCCGTTCGCCCCGCCGCGCGGCGAACGAGCGGGACATCACGCTCGTGTCGGCGAAGGAGATGAGGGCGATCCCGACTGCCGTCGGGAAGAGGGCGACGAGGTCGGCCCACGAGACGGCCGGGACGCCGATCGCCGGGAGCCCCCGTGGCACCTCACCGACGACGCTGAGCTGAGAGGAGAGATCGAGGGCGGCAACGAGAAGCCCGGCGATCACCACCGCGAGCAGGACGCCGGGAATCCTCCGGGAGATGCGGCGGAGGGCGAGGATGAGCGCGAGGCTCCCGGCGCCGATCACCAGCGCGAGCGGGACCACGGCGCCGTCGGTGACACCGCGGCCGAGCGCAACCACCTCGCCGACGACGTCGCCCGCGTCCACGGAGAAGCCGGCCAGCTTCGGCAGCTGCCCGACGAGGATCGTGAGGGCGATCCCGTTCATGTAGCCGACCCGGATCGGCCGCGAGAGCAGGTCGGTCAGGAACCCGAGGCGCGCGGCCGCCGCCCCGAGGCAGAGAATGCCGGCCAGGATGGCGAGCGCCCCGGCGAGAGCGACGGCACGGGCCGGGTCGCCGCCCGAGAGCGGCATGACGGCCGCCGCGACGAGGGGAAGGAGGGCCGAGTCGGGACCGAAGACGAGGACGCGCGAGGGACCGACGAGGAAGTAGGTGACCAGCGCGCCGACGCTGGCGTAGAGTCCGGCGACGGCCGGGAGGCCGGCCGCCTCCGCGTAGCCCATCCCGACCGGGACGAGCACGGCCGTGAGGGCGAACCCGGCGAGGAGGTCGTCGCGCAGCCAGGCGGGACGGTACTCCCCGATCCGACCGATGGTGGGCAGCGCCGCGGCGAGGTTGGCCGGCAGACGGCGGGAGCCACCGGTGGACTCCGCCGCTCCGGGGCCCGTCGCGTCGGGGTCGGCCTGTCGCTCGCTCACCGGGGATCCCTCGGGCCGCGGCGGATCTCGGGCCGCCGCGAACGGCGTCATCATGCGCCGGGGCAGCGGGGCCCGTCGGGGCGTCGGAGGGCCGGTGGCGTGCAGGCCGGGGCGTTCTCGACGTCCTCACCGTCGCAGTTCCACACGGAGCGTCGCGGGTCAACGGAGCGTCGCGTTGCACCGGACGCAACATCGGAACCGTGTACCGCCACGAAGCGTCCGCCTGCCACCAGCGGGACCTGGTTCCTTGCACTCAGCGCAAGAATCCAGCCACCCAGTGCTCCCGGCGCCGGCTCTGACGGGGCGCCCGGCGTCGGTTGCGCACGAATGGCGCGGCGGCCTCGGGGTTTTGGCGGGCCAGACGTCGCCGTGGGTCAGGTGTTGCGCTGGGTGCAAACGGGCCCGCGTCCCGGGTCATGCCCGTGCCGGCACGCTCAGCGGGTTCGGGATCCTCTGACCGCAGCAGGGACTGATCGCGGGTGGCCCCGCATCGCCTGGCGGCCACGGCGCGGGCCGCGGCGGTATCAGTAGGCA
This sequence comes from Candidatus Limnocylindrales bacterium, assembly GCA_038252055.1. Lineage (GTDB taxonomy): Bacteria > Chloroflexota > Limnocylindria > Limnocylindrales > CSP1-4 > CTSoil-043. The sequence goes on along the minus strand of JBBSAS010000258.1, from coordinate 542 downwards.
GCGTGCTCCAGGGCCGTCTCCACGAAAGCCTTCACGTTCTCGGGCGGGGTCCCGTACTCCAGGAAGTCCGCGTTCTGGAGGATGAAGCGGCCGCCCGGCTTGCCCGCTTCCATCGTCGCTGCGGTTGCCCGCCGGACGTCGTCCACCGTCCCGCCCTGGATGACGTGCACCTGATCCACCCCGCCGATGATCACGTACCGGTCGCCGGCGAGGCGCTTCGCCTCGGCCAGGTCGGCATCGCCCAGCTTCGGCGGGGGCGAGAACGGCTCGACCGCGGCCACGCCGAGGCCGATGTACGACTCGACCAGGTTCCGGATCTGCCCGCAGTTGTGATAGACGGCGGGCGTCCCGCGCTCCTGGCACCAGGCGATGTGGCGCCGCTCGTAGTCGAGGATGTACGTCTCGTAGTTCTTGCGCCCCAGGAAGCCGCCGGGGACGTTGCCGCCGACGTAGAGCATGTCCACGCCCGGCGCATCCACCGCCCGGACGTAGTCGTGAACGCGCTCCAGCGAAAGCTCCATGAGGTCCGCGTAGTACGCGGG
>JBBSAS010000257.1:0-3216 GCA_038252055.1 Candidatus Limnocylindrales bacterium | reverse complement strand
GCCCCGTGCCCGCGGGCCACCGCCTCGGCGGGCCACCGCCTCGCGCCGGCGAACGGCCGCGGGTCGTCGCAACCGGTCCCCTCGTCGAGCGTCGGGCCGTACCTTCGGGGGATGCCGCCGGATCACCCGGCAGGCGACTCTGCGACTGTGGATCCGGACGCCAGCATCGCCGAGTCGCTCCCGCGCGTGTACCGCGCGGTGCTCGACGCCGTCGGACGCCTCGAGCGACTCGGCATGAGCCACGAGGCGCTCGAGTGTCGGAGGCGCGCGATCGCGGTCTACTCCCGGACCTGGAACAGGAAGAGCCAGCGCAAGCTCGAGGCGATCCTTGCCCGTGCGGACGGGGCGGCCGTCGAGCACGAGCGGCGGGCCGCGCTCCGGATCGCCTGACGCATCCACGCCGAGCCCCTGCCGACCCGGCGCCGGCAGCGGGCATGGACCGAGCCGCCGCCGAGCGACGGCGCTACGCTTCGGTGGTGCCCGAGACCCCGTCGAACCTGACCCCCGAGCTGCCCGCCGTGCCGACCACCCGCGCCGAGGCGCTCTCGACCGCGCTGGCCGCCCTCGACGCGCTGGCCGAGCTCGGCGAGACGATCGAGGACGAGTGGAGCTACGTCACCGCGCTCGCCGAGGCGGGACGCGCGCGGATCCGCTCCGCCACGGGCCCGGCTTCATCGGCCGCGCTCGAGCCCGACCGTGGCGTTGCCGTCGCGGCCGCCTGTGCCGAGGTCGCCCGGATCACCGACCCGCACCGTGCGATCGACTGGCTCTCCACGTTCCCGGCGGTGGTGGAGCTCGCCCTGGCCATCGAACCCGAGACCGCAGCCCCTCGCCCGCCGGCGTCCGGTGGTTCCACGCCGCCGACGGGGGCCTGACCGGGATGCGCTTCCAGGACGCCGCGAAGGACGCCCGGGCCGTCGTCTACGCGGGAATCCAGGCTGATCCCCTCGTCGCGCGGCTGGCCGCCCTCGCCGCGGACGCCTCGTACCCGGAGCGGCTCATGGCCCGTGCCGTGATGAACGGCGAATCCGACGACCCGGCAACGTGGCGGGCGATCTTCCCGACCGTGCTCGGGCCCGGTGTGCCCCGCCGCGAGCATGCCGAGGCGCTCCTCGCAGCCAGTCTCGAGGTGGCCGGCCGCGGCGAGCAGGTCCGCTCGCAGGTGCGCGGCGCCTTCGTCGAGGAGCTCACCGAGGTCCTCGTCGGCCGCCGATTCGGTGCAGCCGGCAGGCCCGCCATCCGGCGCGAGCGTCGGGTCCTCTTCGACGGCGTCGCTGCGGAGATCCATCCCTACGACCTGACGGTCGAGGTGCCCGCCCGGGCCGAGGCCTGGGACTGCAAGTGGGGCGCGCGGGGGATCAACGCCGACGTCCTCAACCAGCTCGACGACGCCCGCCGCCACGCGGCGGAGGAGGAGTCCACCCTTCGCGTGGGCCTCGCCGTCTTCGACCTCCGGACGAGCTGCGCGATCCGCCTCGCGCAGCAGACGGCGCCGCGCCAGGGCACCGTCATCGTGACCCTCGAAACGCTCGATGCGCTCGGCGGGAGGAAGGCCGGGTGAGCCCCGTCGACCCGAGCCTGCCGCTCCGCCACGCCGCGACGTACCGGGTCCGCTTTGACGAAGCGACGCCGCGCGGGTTGCTCCGCGGGTCGGCGCTCCTCGGCTACGTGCAGGACGTCGCGTGGGCTCACTCCGAGGCGCTCGGCTTCCCCCGCGCGTGGTACCGCGCGAAAGGCGTGGCCTGGCTCGTCCACGCGATCGAGATCCAACTGTTGCACCCGATCGAGGACGGCGAGACCATCACGGTCACGACGCGTCTCACCGGCTTCCGCCGGGTGATGGCGCGCCGCGAATCCGAGGTGCTCGGCGCGAGCGGCGGCCTCCGGGCGCTCGTGACGATCGACTGGGCGATGACCGACGGCCGGGTCCCCGTGCGCATCCCGGCCGAGTTCGCCCGGGCGCCAGTGGACGGAGCCGGCCCGTTCACGCCGCTCCGCGTGATCCTCTCTCCTCGGCCGGCGGACGCGACCGAGCTCGAGTTCGTCCCGCGCCCGCGCGAGCTCGACCCGATGAACCACGTCAACAACGGCGTCTACGTCGACTGGCTCGACGACGCGGTCGCAGCGACGAGCGCGGAGGGGGACGAGGCGACCGCCGCGGCCTCGCGCACGTACCGTCTCGAGTACCTCCGGCCGGCCGCCCCGGGCGCGTCGCTCGTCTCGACGGCCTGGCTCGACGAGCGCGACGCTGCCGGCGCGCCGAGCGGGCGCCCGACCGTCCGGGGATGGAGCTACCGGCTCGCGGACGACGTGGGAACGGAGCTTCTTCGGGGCCGCCTCGAGGGGGGTTGACGGGAGGGTCATCTGTCAGCCGGCTGCAAGCCCGGCGAGGTCCTCCGTTGTGCCCGGCTCGCCGCCCGGGCTCCAGCATCGCGGGATGACGATGATCGACCAGATCCGCGCGTCGATCGACCAGGTCCGCGCGTCTGCCGCCGGGAAGTTCGCGAAGCGCCTCGTGGGGCAGGTCCTCGACGATGACGTTCCCGGCCTTGCGGCCGAGCTCGCCTACCGGTTCTTTCTGGCCCTCTTCCCGTTCGCGATGTTCGTCGCCGGGCTCGGTGGGTTCATCGCCCGGCAGCTGGGCGTCGGCTACCCGGCCTCGCAGGCGACCGACCAGCTGACCGGCGCCCTGCCGCCCGAGGCGGCGACGCTGCTCGGGCGCGAGCTCGACCGCGTCGTCAGCAACCACAGCGCCGGGCTCCTGTCGATCGGGCTCCTCGCCGCCGCCTTCTTCGCCACTGGGGGAACGAACGCGCTCATCAAGGCGATGAACCGTGCCTTCGACGTGGAGGAGACTCGGCCCTTCCTGCGAAAATACCTCCTCGCCCTCGGCCTGACGGTCCTCGCCGGCGCCTCGATCGTCGCGGCCTTCGTCCTCCTCGTGGTCGGGCAGGTGGCGGGCATGGAGATCGCGCGCCAGCTTGGGCTCGGCGGCGCCGCCGCGGCGGCGATCTCGGTCGCCCGCTGGGCATTGACGATCGTCTTTCTCGTCATGGCAGTCCTGGTCCTCTATCGGCTCGGGCCCAATCTCCGCCTCGACCTGCGGGCCGTTCTTCCCGGTGCAGTCACTTTCGTGGTCGGCTGGATCGTGGCCACGCTCGCGTTCGGCGTCTACGTCGCGAACTTCGGGTCGTACGGGGCGACGTTCGGGGCGCT
>JBBSAS010000256.1:0-3221 GCA_038252055.1 Candidatus Limnocylindrales bacterium | reverse complement strand
GCGAGCACCGCCACCAGGACCAGTGCCGGGACCTCGGCGATGGTCACGCCGACGAGGTAGCGGAGCACCAGCACGGTGAGGGCGGCCTGGACGGTCCCGATCAGGGCACCCACCCCGAACCCGGCGACGACCGGTCGCCATCCGCGCGGTCGCGGCCGCCGACCGACGAGGGCGGGCAGGACGAGGTAGATGGCCATCGCTCCGAGCCAGAGGGCCAGGGCCAGGAAGGTCGGGGCGAGGCTGTCGCCCGCCGTCGCGCCCGCCACTCCCCCCGTGGTCTCGACCGCGATCGGGTTGGCGGCCATCGCACCGAGCGACGCGCGGGCGGCATCCGAATAGGCCGGGATCGCGGCTGCGCCATCGGAGAGCGTGCCCCCGAGGTCGCTGGCATCAGTCGCCAGGGCCCGCCCGTCGCCCGCCAGCCCGTCCGCCCCAATCGCCACCAGGCGTGCCCCGTCGACGGCGTCCGTCATCCCGGTCGCGAGCTGCGTGGCGCCCGTCGCGGCCGCGCTCGTCCCGTCGGCAAGCTTCGCGGCTCCCGAAGCGGCAGTGCCAGCGCCGCTGGCGAGGCGGTCCGCACCGGACGCGAGCTTCGTGACCCCGGAGGCGACCCCGCTCGCACCGCTCTCGAGGGCACGCGCGCCCGCCGCCGCGTCGGCGACGGCCGAGGTCAGCGACGGCACGGACCCGGCCAGCGCCACCGCGCCGTCCGCGAGCGATTCTGCGCCCGCCGCAAGGTCGGACGCACCGCTGGCGAGGGCGTCGGCTCCCGCCGCGGCCTGGGCGATCCCGCTCGCGAGGGCCGGAGCCGCCGCCGCGAGCTCTCCTGTGCCCGCGTGCAGGTCATCGGCTCCGTCGGCCACCTGGTCGGCGCCCGCGGCAAGCGCGGCGCTCGAGGTCGCCAGGGCGCCCGCCCCGTCCGCCAGCGACGAGGCCCCGCTCGTCAGGGCGTCGTTCGTGGCCGCGAGGGCCGCGAGCTGGGCGCAGAGGGGGTCGGTGCCACCGATCCCCGCGCAGCTGGCAGCCAGCGACGCGACCGCATCGGCGTAGTCCGAGACGGACGTGGCAAGCCCCTGCGCCCCTGCCGCGAGCGTGCCCGCTGCCGTGGCGGCCTGGTGGGTGCCTGTCGCCAGCGAGGCAGCGCCCGACGCGACCGCGGCCGCCCCATCGTCGAGCTGCTTCGCCTGGTCCGGGAGACCGGCCGTCCCCGCCGCCACGGCGGCCAGCGAGTCCGCGAGCGTGCGCGATCCGGCAGCCGTTGCTCCGGCCCCATGGGCAACGTCGCGAGCGCCCTTCGCGAGGGCAGCGGCGTTCCCCGGCAGGGCCGCCGTTCCCGACGACAGGGTCCCGAGACCATCTGCCAGCGACGAGGCGCCGTCGGCGAGCTCGTTCGCTCCGCGCGCGGCTGCGTGCGCGCCGCTCCCCAGGCTGGACGCTCCCGTCGCCAGCTGCCCGGTACCGCTCGCGAGGCGGTCCACGCCCGCCACGAGCGCTGTCGCCCCCGTGCTCGCCGCCGCGGTCCCGTCGGCGAGCTGGCCGAGCCCCGCGACGAGCTCGTCGGCCGTGGCGGAGACGGTCGCCGCCCCGTCCACGAGGTCGCTGGATCCAGCGGCCAGCTGCTTCGCGCGGTCGGCTGCCGCGGCAACCTCCGCGTGTGCGTCGGTGATCCGGAGGAGGACGTCGTCCACGTAGCTCGCGGTCACCTGCTCCGTCGTGGATGCCACGATCGCCCGGGCAAGCGACCGGGCCGCGGACGCGATGGCGGGACTCGAGGCATCGTTCGTCGCGAGGTGCAGGGTCGCCTTGGCGACGCTGCCGGTTGTCCCGTCGGCCACGCTCCGGGCGGCGGCAACTCCCGCCGAGAAGTCGGACGGGATCGTGAGGACGGCACCGTAGCGGCCGCTCGAGAGCCCGTCGGCGGCAGCGGTCGCATCGGCCGCCACCCAGGTGAAGGCGGCCGGATCGGTTCCGGTCGTCAGCCGCTCCGTGAGATCCGCGCCGAGGTCCAGGCGCTGGGCGGTTCCGTCGGCGGACGTGATCGTCGCCCCGTCGTCCTCGTTGACGACGGCGGCACGCACGGCCGCGAGGTGTTCGCCGGAGCCGGCGAACGACCAGGCGAGCAGACCCCCGACGAGCACCGGGACGAGGGCGACCATCCCGAGCGCCACCGCGAGCCGACGGCGCGCGGTGGACCGTGAGGCCGCGTTGCTGACGGCCGCGCCCGCGCCCACTGCTGTCGCCCCGCCGACCAGCCCGGGCTCGGGCACCGGGATGACCACGACCGCGCGCCGCAGCGCCGCGACGAGGCCGGATCCCGAGGGCCACCAGGCCCGGTCGCCGACGAGCGTCGTGATCGCCGGGACCAGGATCGAGCGGACGAGGAACGTGTCGATGAGGACGCCGAGGGCTACCGCGACGCCCACCTGGAAGAGGACGACGAGCGGCGCGGTGGCCATCGACCCGAACGTCCCGGCCAGGATCAGGCCGGCCGAGGTGATCACGGCGCCGGTTCGCCCGGAGGCGATCCGGATCCCGTCGTGGATCGGCCTGCTCTCGCTCTCCTCGCGGACACGGCTCATCAAGAAGATGTTGTAGTCGGAGCCCAGGGCCACGAGGAGGACGAAGACGAGGATCGGCAGGTAGAAGCTCACGCCCGGCTGCCCGAGGACAGACTGGAAGATCCACGACGACAGGCCGAGCGCCGTGGCGCACGACAGGAGCACCGTGCCGACCAGGTAGAGCGGGGCAACGACGGCGCGCAGGAGGATCATCAGCACGACGAGGATGCCGATGACGGTGATGATCCCGACCCGCACGAAGTCACTTCCGAGGACGTCCTGGACGTCGGCGAACTGGGCGGTGGTGCCCCCGAGGAGCGCGGTCGCGCCGGTGCCGAAGCCCGGGGCGGCCTCCGCGAGCACCTCCTGCGCGTGTCGAACGGTCGCGAAGGCAGACTCCGAGTAGGGGTCATCGCTGGTGGTGAGGTAGAAGCGGGCCGCGGACTGGTCGGCGGAGACGAAGGCCGCGACGGCCTTGTCCACCTGCGCCCCGGCGTCGCCCCCGAGGCCGGTCGGGACGAAGATGTCGTCGGCACGCGTCGCGAAGACGGCGGCCAGGGCGTCGAGGTCGGCCGGCAGGGCGTCGAAGGTGGCCGTGATCTCCTTCGCCCGCGCCTTCGCCTCGGCCGTTCCGGCCAGGCTTGCCGGGAAGAGGGTCGCGTC
>JBBSAS010000255.1:0-3238 GCA_038252055.1 Candidatus Limnocylindrales bacterium | reverse complement strand
GGGCGTGGGGCCTCAGCGCGACCTGATCACGCAGGTTCCGGCGATGAGGTCGTGCCAGCCGCGGCGCCGGCTGTCGATGAGGATCCAGATGAAGCCGAGGTAGAAGACCGCCCCGGAGATCCACCAGCCGATGAGCCGCAGAATCGCGGTGCCCCAGCCGATCCGGCTGCCGTCGCGGTCGCGGACCACGCGGATGCCGGCTGCCTTCATCCCCGGGGTCGCACCGCCACGGGCCCAGAAGAAGGGGAAGTAGAGCATGGCAAGAAGCGAGATCGCGATCGCCGCGGCGATGAAGATCCCGAGGCCCGGCCCGAGCTCGGCGAGCACCGCGGGGTCGTTCGTCCCGTCCGGGTACTTCGGGGCCAGCCGCGCGAAGCTGATGAAGAGGGGGATCACCGAGACGAGGAGGAGGAGCGTCGTGACGAAGCCCACGAGGAGCGCGTCGAGGATGTAGGCGCCGAGGCGGGCGCCGTGGCCGGCGAACTGGACGCCCGGCGCGGGGCCGACCGGTTCGATGGGAGTCTGCCAGCTGGGTGCGGGCGCGGTCATGCGAGGGTTCCCTCCCGGTGCGTCGATGTGGGGGTCATGCGGGCTGCACCATCACGGTGCCGGCAATCAGGTCGTGCCAGCCGCGGCGCCGAGCGTCGATGAGGATCCAGACGAAGCCGAGGTAGAAGACGGCGGCGGAAACCCACATCCCGATCAGGCGGAGAATGGCCGCCCCCCAGCCGACCGGACCGCCGTCCCGATCACGGACAAGGCGCATGCTGAAGAGCCGCATTCCGGGCGTCGCCCCGCCGTTCACCCAGAACCAGGGCAGGTAGCCCAGGCCGACGGCGAACATCGCGACGAACAGCACGATGCTGCTCAGGACGGCAAGCGGGACCAGCCCCATGACGGTAAGGACGGCCGTGAGGAGTCCCAGGGCGATCGCCACGCCGAACGCGAGGACCGTGATGAGGATGCCGTCGATGATGTAGGCGACGAGACGGCCGCCGTGCGAGGCGAACGAGAGGCCCGCGGCCGGCCCGAGCGCGTCGACGGGTGAAGGCCATGCGGGCAGATATGCGGCCGAAGAGGAGTCCGGCGGGGGCGGGGGCGACGACGCCGGCGGCCAGTCGGACGGGGCACCCGCGGCAGGCGGCGCAGGCATGGTGCCCGGATCGGGCGGTGCCGGCGCAGCGGGCTCCGCGGGTCGCTCGGGCTGGGTCGGCTGGTCCATCCGGTACGCTCCTCAAGGCGGACGCCGCGCCGTTCGCGGGCGTCAAGACGAGATCCTAGCCCCTCGCCGTCCGCCCGTCACCGTTGATTCCGGCCGAACCGGGGGGCCGGCAGCCCCCTGTTCGGCCCGCTTCCCGCCGTCAGCGCGGCCGGATGACGTCCGTACCGAGCGTCCCCCGGAGCGGCTCCGGGACGAGCACCGTCCCGTCGGGCTGCTGGTGGACCTCCAGGATCGCGGCCACCACGCGCGCCAGCGCGAGGCCCGACCCGTTGAGCGTGTGGACCAGCTCCGGCTTCGCGCCGGCAGCCGGTCGATACCGGATCGCCATCCGGCGGGCCTGGTAGTCGCGGAAGTTCGAGCAGGAGGAGACCTCCAGCCAGCGCTCCACGCCCGGCGCCCAGACCTCGAGGTCGTACTTCTTCGCCTGGACGAAGCCCATGTCGCGGGTCGCCATGAGGAGCACCCGGTACGCGAGGCCAAGGCGGCGAAGGAGGTCCTCGGCGCGGCCGGTCATCCATTCGAGCGCGTCATTCGAGGCCTCCGGCCGCTCGAAGAGGACCATCTCGACCTTGTCGAACTGGTGGACCCGCAGGATCCCCCGGGTGTCCTTGCCGGCGGCGCCGGCCTCGCGGCGGAAGCAGGGGGTGTAGGCGGCGTAGCGGACCGGCAGGGCGTCAGCCTCGAAGATCTCGTCGCGGTGGAGGTTCGTGACCGGGACCTCGGCCGTGGGGACCAGGTAGAGCTCGTCGCGGGTGACGACGTACATCTGGTCTTCCTTGTCGGGGATCTGGCCGGTCCCCCGCGCCGAGGCGGTGTTGACGACGGCCGGCGGCCAGATCTCCGTGAAGCCGTTCTCGCGGGTGTGGACGGCGAGGAAGAAGTCGATGAGGGCGCGCTGGAGGGCTGCGCCGGCGCCCTTGTAGACGGGGAAGCCCGAGCCGGTGATCTTGGCACCGCGCTCGAGATCGATGATGTCGAGCGCCTCGGCGATCTCCCAGTGCGGCCTCCGCTCCCAGGTTCCCGCGGCTGGGGCCGCACCATCGGCCGGGTCGACGTCGACGACCGGGTCGGCATCCGCCCCGGCCTCGTCGACGTGCGGCACGACGCGGGGAAGAAGCTCGCCCCATGTCCGCACGGTCACGTTCGCGTCGGCATCGCCGACCGGCACGCCGGGATCCGCGGGGTTCGGGATCCGCAGGAGCGCGTCCTCGAGGCGGGCCTCCACCTCGGCGGCCTCGGCGTCGAGGGTCGCGATCCGCTCCCCGGCCGCGGTCGAGGCAGCCCGCAGGGCCGCGACCTCGGGCCCGTCGGGGGAGCCTCCGGCGCGAATCGCCTCGCCGACGTGCTTCGAGGCCCGGTTCCGCTCGGCCTTCAGCGCGTCGGCCTCGCCGAGGAGCTGCCGCCGCCGCGCGTCGAGCTCGAGGGCCGCGTCCACGAGCGAGGCGTCCTCGCCCTTGTCGAGGGCACCCTTCCGGATGACGTCCGGCTCCTCGCGGAGCCGCTGCAGCCCGACGCTCATGCTTCCTCCTCCTGCCAAACGGCCGCCTCGCGGAGGCGGGCGACGGTGAACGACGGATCGAGGCTGGCCAGGAGCCAGCCGGCACGCGGCCCGTTCGGCCGGCCGAGGAAGGCGAGGTAGACGGCCCCGAACGCGCGCCCTGCCGCCATCCCGGCCTCCTGGGAGACGCGGAACAGGAGCGCCTGCCAGGCGTCGCCGCCGCGCGGCCGCTCCCTCTCGGCCGCGACCGCGAGCGCCCCCAGGAAGCGGCGCTGGTCCTCGCCGAGGGCGGCGGCCTCTGCCGGGAGGGCGTCGGGGCGAACCGAGACGATCGCCCGCTCCGGCGCGTAGGACGCGAGCCAGGCGCGGGCTGCCGCGAGCCGCTCCGCCAGGGTCAGCTCCTCGAGCGGAGTCAGCGGTTCGCCCTTCTCCTCGGCGACCCGGGCGGCGATGTCCACGCCGGGGACCTGGGCGAGGAGCGCGAGGTGGGCGAACGCGGGGCGGTAGGCGGCCGCTGC
>JBBSAS010000254.1:0-3245 GCA_038252055.1 Candidatus Limnocylindrales bacterium | reverse complement strand
CGCGGCGGCCGGCGAGCTGCTCCTGGGCCCGATCCGGGCCGAGATCGCCCGCCGCGTGACGATGACATCCGGGCCTGAGGTAACGGTCGTCACGGCCGAGCTGGGGACGCTGGCCGGGGCGATCGGCGCGGCGGTCCACGGGGCGGAGCGGTCCTCCGCGGTGGCGACGGAGTCGGGGTCGCGAGCGTGAACGCCTCGCCGTCGCTGCCGCGCTACCGGGAGATCGAGCAGGCCCTCCGCGACCGCGTCGCCGGGCTCGAGCCGGGCGACCCGCTGCCGTCGGACACCGAGCTCTGCCACGAGTTCGGGGTGAGCCGGATGACCGCCCGCAACGCGATGCAGCGGCTCGCGGAGGAGGGGCTCATCGACCGCGAGCCGGGGCGCGGGAGCTTCGTCGCAAGCCCGCCCTCCTATCGCCGGGCGAACAGCCTCATGAGCTTCTCCGACGAGATGCGACGCCACGGCCGCGTCCCGCGATCGCGCCTCCTGCGGCGCGAGCTCCGCCCGCCGACGGCCCGGGAAGCGCGCGACCTCCGCCTCGGCCCCGACGAACAGGTCATCGCCCTCGTCCGCGTCCGGATGGCCGACGAGCGGGCGATCGCCCTGGAGTCGGTCGCCCTCCACGGCCGCTGCTGGAACGTGGTCATGGACGCGGACCTGGAGAACGGGTCGCTCCACGAGGTCCTCGCGACCGCCGGCTGCGTGCCCGCGCGCGGCCGGGCGACGATTGGCGCCGGCGTCGCGGCGGAGGAGGATGCCCGGCACCTCGGCATCGCCGCCGGGAGTCCCCTGCTCGTGGAGCGTCGCGTGATCGCCGATCACCGCGGCCGGCCCCTCGAGTCCACGGAATCCCGCTACCCGGCCGGTCGCTATGCCCTCGAGGTGGACTTCGTCGTCGAACCGGCGGCCAGCCGCTCACCGGGAGCCCGCCATCGTGCCTGAGGCACCGATCGATTCCCGGGCCAGGGTCAGGACGGCGCTCGAGCACCGCGAGCCGGACCGCGTCCCCCGCGACCTCGGTGCGGTCCGGATGACCGGGATCCACGTCCGGGCCTACGAGGGCCTCCGTCGGGGCCTGGGTCTCGGGCCCGGCGAGCCGCGGGTCGGCGACGTCTCCCAGCAGCTCGCAGTCGTGGAGGACGACGTCCTCGACGCGCTCGGGATCGACGTCCGCGGTGTGGAGCCGCGCGGCTCCTCGACCTGGCGCCGGGAGCTGATCGACGAGGGCAGCTTCACCGCGTACGTGGACGAGTGGGGCGTCCGGCGCCGGATGCCGAAGGACGGCTTCTACTTCGACCCGGCGACCGCGCCGCTGGGCGGTGAGATCGACGCCGGCCACGTGGCCCGCTTCGCCTGGCCGGACGGGAGCGATCCCGCGCGACGGGCCGGCGTGGCCGAGGCGGCACGCGCCGTCGTCGCCGAGGGCCGGGCCGTCCATGTCGGCTCCGTCTGCGCCGGGCTCACCGAGATGCTCTTCCGGCTCCGCGGGTTCGAGGACGGGTACATGGACCTCGCCGCGGACCCGGCCCTCGCGCGCTCGCTCATGGAACGGGTCCTCGAGATGAAGCTCGCCTGGTGGGGCGCGATCCTGCCCGAGCTCGGCGACGCCGTCGACGTGGTCGGCGAGGCGGACGACCTCGGCGGCCAGGCGACGCCGCTCTTCGCCCCTCGGACGTACCGGGAACTCGTCAAGCCGCTCCACGCCGAGCTGTTCGCGTTCATCCGGGCCCGCACGACGGCGAAGATCCTCTTCCACTCCTGCGGTGCGATCCGGGAGCTGCTCCCCGACCTGATCGAGATCGGGGTGGACATCCTGAACCCGGTCCAGGTCTCGGCGGCCGGGATGGAGACCGCGGCGCTCAAGCGCGACTTCGGGCGCGACCTCGTCTTCTGGGGCGGGGGCGTGGACACCCAGGGCGTGCTCGGGAGCGGAACGCCCGACGAGGTCCGGGCCGAGGTCGCCCGTCGTGTGGCGGATCTCGCCCCCGGCGGCGGCTTCGTCTTCGCTTCGGTCCACAACATCCAGGCCAACGTCCCGGCGGCAAACGCCGTGGCACTGTGGAAGACGGTGGAGGAGGTCGGGCGCTACCCGATCGCCGACGCCGTCGCGACGGGAGGAACCCGATGAACGAAGCGCCCCGAACCAGCGCGGCCGGAGCAACCATCGTGGAGGGGCGGCTCGTCCTCGAGGACAGCGTCGCAGTCGGGACGGTCGTCGTCCGCGACGGCCTCATTGCCGAGGTGAACCTCGCGAGCGAGCGGAGCGGCGGCGCCGGCCCGGGCGCCGGCCTCCCATACATCAGCCCCGGGTTCGTCGACGTCCACGTCCACGGCCGCGGCGGCCACGATGCCCTCGGGCCGGAGGGGGCCCTCGATGGCATGGCCCGCGCCCTCCTGTGGAGCGGCGTGACCTCGTTCCTGCCGACCGCGGTCACCGCACCCCTTGCGGAGCTCGCCGCCTTTGCCGAGCGCGTGCGGCGGTGGATGCCCGTCTCCGCCGACGACGGTTCGGGGCCTCTCGGCTTCAACCTCGAAGGCCCGTTCATCAACCCGGCGAAGAAGGGTGCCCAGAACCCGGACCACATCCAGGTCCCCGCGGAGATTCCGTTCGCCGAGCTCGAGCCGATGGTCGAGGGCCTCCGGATCATCACGATTGCTCCGGAGATCCCGGGCGCGATCGAGCTCATCCGCTGGCTCGCGGCACGGGGCGTCGCCGCCTCGCTCGGCCATTCCGTCGCGACCGCCGACGAGGGCCGCGCCGGGTTCGAGGCCGGTGCCCGGACGACGACGCATCTCTTCAACGCGATGACCGGCGTCGACCACCATGCGCCGGGGCTCGTGGTGGCCGCCCTGGGCGACGACGAGGCCTACGTCGAGCTCGTCGCCGACGGCCACCACGTGAAGACCTCGGTCTGGCCGATCATCCTGCGAACGAAGCCGGAGGACCGTCTGATCCTCGTCAGCGACGGCGTCGCGTTCGGCGGGACCGACGCCACGACCGGGACGCTCGGCGGCCTGCCGGTCCTCATCGACGGCGACCGCTGCGTCCTCGCCGAGGGCGGCAACCTGGCCGGCTCGGTGATCGCCCTCGACACGGCCGTCCGGAACCTTGCCCGGGCCGGCGTCCCTCTCCCTCGCGCCGTGGCGGCGGCCACCCGCGATCCGCTCGCCCTCCTCGGGGTGACCGACCGCGGTCGGCTCGAGCCGGGCCTCCGGGCGGACCTCGTGGAGCTCGACGACGACCT
>JBBSAS010000253.1:0-3261 GCA_038252055.1 Candidatus Limnocylindrales bacterium | reverse complement strand
TCGGGGCGGGCCGGCCATAGGCCCACTCTTCGCCCGGGCCGGGGACGGCCCGGACTCCCCGCCCAACTCGACGGTCCGGCCTGCAAGGGCCGGACCGTCCGCGCATGCTTCCGTCATGAGCCGGATCCTGGTCGTGGACGACGAGCCGCGCATCGTGGACGTCGTGCGGGCCTACCTGGAGCGGGAGGGACACACGGTCGAGGTCGCCCACGATGGCGACACCGCCCTGGGCGTCGCCATCGAAGCACCGCCTGACCTCATCGTCCTCGACCTGATGCTCCCCGGGCGGTCAGGGTTCGACGTCCTCCGGGCCTTGCGCGCGGAGGGAGGCCCCGGCCCCGCAGTGATCCTGCTCACCGCCCGTGACGACGTCATCGACCGCGTCGCCGGCCTGGAGCTCGGCGCCGACGATTACGTGACGAAGCCGTTCGAGCCGCGGGAGCTCGTCGCCCGGGTCGGGGCGGTCCTGCGCCGGGTGCGCTCCACATCAGCGACCATTCCTCCCGGGTCCACGAACCAGGCTCGCGACCAGGCTCGCCTGCCCCTCGTCGACCTGGAGATCGATCCGGTGGCCCGCGCGGTGGCCCGCGCGGGCACGGCCATCGACCTGACCCGGACGGAGTTCGACCTCCTCCTCGCCTTCGCGGAGCAGCCGGGTCGCGCGTGGACGCGCGAGCAGCTGGGCGCCCAGGTCCACGGCGAGGAGTACGACGCGTTCGACCGCTCCATCGACAGCCACGTGAAGAACCTGCGGGCCAAGCTCGGAGCACGCCCCGACGGGGGCTCCTACGTGGACACGGTGCGCGGGATCGGCTACCGGGCGGGCCGGCCATGACCCGCCACGGACGGTGAGCCTCCGCGCGCGCCTGGCCCTCGCTCTCGCGGTCGTGGCCGTCGCAACGGCCGGGGCCATCGCCCTGGCCACGCCCCTCGTCGTCAACCGCGGCTTCGCGGCGCTGGACGCCGGGGAGACGCCAACGATCGCCCCGGGACGCGGGACGGGTGCGGGGGGAGGTGGCGGCCTGGGACCGGGCGGCGGCCTGGGACCGGGCACCGGCCAGGGAGCGCACCTGGTCGACGTCCGTGAGTCGATGATCCTGACGATCGTGCTCGTGGCCGGGCTGGCCGCCGTCGTGGCCTCGCTGGGCGGCGTGTGGGTCGCCGGCCGCCTGGTACGGCCGATCCATCGTCTCGAGGAGGCGGCCACGGCCGTCGCCGGCGGCGATCTCGCCCGGCGCTCCGGGCTCGCCGAGCGGGGTGACGAGCTCGGCGACCTTGGCCGCTCGTTCGATGGGATGTCGGCCGCGCTCGAGCGGGGAGAGGACGAACGACGCCGCTTCATGCAGGACGCGGTGCACGAGCTGCGGACGCCGCTGTCGGTCGTCGAGGCGACGGCCAGCGCGGTCCTCGACGGTGTCTACGCCCACGACGACGAGCACCTGGCGACCATCCGCGACCAGGCTCGCCTCCTGTCGCGGATCGTCGACGACCTTCGCACGATCAGCCTCGCCGAGGGGGGCCGCCTTGGGCTGCGACCGGAGCGATGTGCCGTGGCGGCCGTCGTGGACGAGGCTGCCCGGAGCGTGGCGGCGCGAGCGGCGACCGCCGAAGTCACCGTCCTGGTCGAGCCCGGCACCGCCGGCCTGCTCGTCATGGCGGACCGCGACCGGGTGCGCCAGGTCATCGCGGCGCTCCTCGACAACGCCCTGCGCCACACGCCGGCGGGCGGCCGGGTCGTTCTCGCCGCGCGGAGCGTGGCCGGAGGTGCGGTCCGGCTGGAGGTCCGGGACAGCGGTTCCGGAATCGCGCTCGACGACCTCCCCCGGGTATTCGACCGCCTCTACCAGGCCGACCCGGCGCGCGATCGCCGAACCGGGTCGTCGGGTCTCGGCCTGGCGATCGTGCGCGCCCTGGTGGAGGTCCAGGGCGGCCGGGTCGGAGCCGGCGCGGCTCCCGAGGGCGGTGCCCTCGTCTGGCTGGAGCTGCCCGGCGCCTGAAGCGGGGGTCGCCCCGTCGAGTGCGCCTGCACGCGACCCGCCGTGGTCCGGCCCCCCGAGAGGCCGGTCAGTCGGGCTTCGGCGTCTTCTTCGCCCGCGATGGCCGCTTCGGGGTCGGGGTGACCTCGGCAGGCGGGGTAGCCGTCTGGGCCGCAGCGGTATCGGCCGGTGGCTCCACGGCGTTGGCCGGGGCGAGCTCCTCGGCCACGGTCGCTTCCACCGCCTGGGCCGTCTCGGCGTGGGCGCGAGCTTCCTCCTCGGCCGCGACGGGCACCGCAGGTGCAGGTGTCGCCGCCGCGGGCGCCACCGGCGCCGCGGGGCGGGCGAACTCGGCCGAGATCCCGGCCGCGATCAGCGCGGCTTCGGTGCGGTCGCGGATCCCGAGCATCTGGCGGCGCGTCATCGCGAAGACCCCGAACCCGAACGCCCGACTCATGGCCGCGGCCGCGGGCCCCGCGTTCTCCGGCATCCGGACCCGGAACCGCTCGACGAGCCGCGTCCGGCCGCCGTCGACCGGCGTCAGCACGAAGGCCCAGCTCGCGGCGAACCCCGGCATGGACGGCATCATCCGGCCAGCCACGCGAAAGTTCGCCGGCGTCTCCTCGATCGCCTCGCCGGCCTCCTTCCTGGCGTTCGCAGCCGCGAGCTGCTCCCGGAGGACCGGCTCGTCGGCATAGAGCACGAGAGCTCGACCTGGTTCGAGGACGCTGACGACGAACGCGGTGTCCGGGGCGTTCGGTACGGAGTCCCCCACTGCGAGGTCCTGAAGCTCGGGCACGATCCGCTCGGCACTGCCGCCCTTCATGTCGATGGCGTCGTAGCTGTACCAGCCGGCCCGCCCGTAGCCCATCTGGACGAGCCAGGGCCAGACTGCCTCGGGCGGGGCGCCGATCTCGACGCCACGCGTCTCGGACACGGTCGCGTCCACCACCAGGTCGTCGCCGGGGAGCGGCGCGGCCGCCTCGTCCGGGTCAACGCCCCAGGAACGCGCCCACGGTCGGAGCGCCAGGGCCCAGGCGGCCGCGCCACTCGTCACCGCACCGGCCGCGCCGAGAAGGAAGATCGTTCGAGCTCGCATGCGTCGTGCACCTCCGTTGGTCATCGTCTCCCATCCGCGACCCGGGCGGCGAGTGCCGGATGACCCGTGCAGGCCAGCCCGGGCGACCTGCCGGGCGACTCCGGGGCCGACCGGGCTACTCTTGCACGCATGTGCCGAAGCATCCGTCCCCTGCGCGGCCGTGCCGCGCCCCCCGCCACCACGGGC
>JBBSAS010000252.1:0-3269 GCA_038252055.1 Candidatus Limnocylindrales bacterium | reverse complement strand
CGGATGTCCTTCGAGCCGGACGCTTCCCACTGCTCGCGCATCCCCGACTCCCAGAGCCCAACGTCGAGGATTGTGCCGTCCCGGAGGTGGTCGATCGTGAGGTCGTCGGCCATGAAGTCGCCGCGGGGGCCGATCCGCTCGATCGCCTCGACCGCGAGGCTCTCGTCGTCGGTCGGGATGCCGCGGCCCCAGCGCCGGGCCACCTCGACGAGCTGGTCGTCGATCACGAGGACGGCCGGATCGAGCGCCATCGTCGCATCCACGCAGCCGGGCCCGATGAGGAGCTTGCCGCCAGCCATCGTCTGGAAGGCCATGTTCTGGGCCTTCTGAAACATGATGTCGCCGAGCGAGAAGCCGTCCGCGTCGAGCCCGATCGCCTGCGGTGCCATCCCGAAGACCTCGCGCCCGATCTGCGAGATCGCCGCGACGAGGAGCCCCACCTCCGGAGCCCCGAACCGTGCGTTCCCGGACCGGAGGTCCCCGATCACCGGATCCACGAAGAACGGCATCGCATGCCCCGGGCGCGCGGCCTGGGCGAGCACTGCGGTCCCCAGGTACTCGGCCACGGCCTGCACGAGCAGCCCGCCCATCGTGATCGGCCCCGTGAACGCCGCGATCGGCATGATCGGCATGTCGGCCGGGATACCGTGTTCGCAGGCGAGCAGGAGCTGGGCGACATCGTCGTCATTGAGGAAGAGCGGCGAGATCGGCGAGAGCATGTGGTGGTAGAGCGGCCGCTCCGCGAGCGACTCCGTGCCCCCGGCCACCGCCGTCACCATCTCGAGCATGACCTGGTGGTTCTCGACGCTGAATGCGTTGTGGACGATCGGCTTGCGCTGGGAGACCAGCAACGTGCGGAGGCTGTGAATATCAGCGATCGCCTCGGGGACGTCGCCGCAGTGCATCGTGGCGATGATGTGGATGTTCGGGAGCGCGTCAGCCAAGGTTGCGAACTCACGCCAGTCGGCGATCCGGGCCCGGCGATGGCTCCCCGTGTCGAGGTCCACGTAGCCGGGAGTGCCACCCGGGACGCGAGAGTAGATCTCGCCGTCCACGCTGAGGGTGACGTCGAACGCGGCCTCGCGGCCGTGGTAGGTGATCTCACGGGGGATGCCGGCCACCTTCTGCTCCACGAGCTCGGGCGGGAAGGTGACCATGCGGGTCGCCCGGTCCACCCGGGCTCCGGCACCGTCGAGGATCTCGAGGGCTCCGTCGTGATCGACGAGCATGCCCGCCTGGTCGAGGATGCGGAGAGCGGCCTCGTAGATCCTGCGGGCGCCATCGGAACCGAGGACGCGGAGCGGAGCGGGAGCCATGGACATCACGGGATTCCTCCGGTGTAATCCGAACCGTGGGGGGGCTCCCCGCCTGGGTTCGCTTCAGGCCACGCGATTCGCGGGTCTCAGGCGCCTCCCACGGCCTCGTCCGCCGCGGCGACGATCGAGGCGAGCTCGCGGAGGACCTCGTTGGGCAGCGGGGGCACCTCGTGGGTGTCGAGGAGGTGGTGGGCCCGCTCGCGGGCCTTCGACTCGACCGTGCGCCGGCCGCTGGCTTCCCAGACCTGGCGGCTCTCGCGCTCGGCGAGCGGGAGCGGGATCAGCTCGCCGGTGCGGAGGTTGTCGATCGTGTGGTCGTCGTCGAGGAACGAGCCCCGCGGGCCGACCCGGTCGATCGCGTCGAGCGCGAGCGTCGCGTCGTTGACCTCGATCCCGCGGCCCCAGCGCCGGGCGATCGTCACGAGCTCGTCGTCGATGACGAGCTGGAGCGGGCTGACCGCCATGCAGCTCTCGACCGTGCCGGCTCCCACGAGCTGGATGCCGCCCGAGAGGACCTGGAAGGCGAGCAGCTGGGTCTTCTGGTGCATCGTCTGGGCGATGCTGAAGCCGTCGGAGACGAGCCCGATCGCCTGGGTCGGGATCCCGTACTTCTCCGTGCCGAGCTGGCTGATCGCGGCGACGAGGAGCGCCGTCTCGGGGGCGGCGAAGAGCGGCGTCCCGCTCCGCATGTCGCCGACGACCGGGTCGACGAAGTAGGCCATCGGATGGCCGGGCCGGGCGACCTGGGCGAGGACGACGGTCCCGAGGTACTCGGCGTTCGTCTGGGCGAGGGTCCCGGCGACGGTGATCGGCGAGCTGATCCCCGCGATCGACATGAGAGGCAGGTCGAGCGGGATCCCCCACTCGCAGGCGACGAGGATCTGCTCGGTGTCGTCCTCGTTGAGGAAGAGCGGGTTGATGACGCTGGCCTGCTGGTGCATGAACGGCCGCGCCGCGAGGGCCTCGCGGCTCCCGGCCACCGCGACGAGCATCTCGTAGATCCGGAGCTGGTTCTCAGCGGTGAAGGCGTTGTGGATGATGCACTTGCGCTGGCACTCGAGGAGCGCCCGGACGCTGTGCAGGTCGCTCGTCCGGGCAGGGACGTCACCGCAGTGGAGCGTGGCGACGAGGTCGATGTTGGGGAGGGCGTCGACGAGGTGGCCGAACTCCCGCCAGTCGGCGATCCGGGCCCGGCGGTTCTCGCCCGAGTCGAGGTCGATGTAGTTCGTGGCGCCGCCCGCGACCCGGGAGATGAGCTCCCCGCCGACGGTCATCGTCCGGTCGAAGGCCGCCTCGCGGCCGTGGTACGTGAAGGCCCGCGGGACCTTCGCCAGCGACTCCTCGACGAGATGCGCCGGGAACCGGACCCGGCGTGTCGCCGCGTCCACCCGGGCACCGGCGCCGGCGAGCATCTCAAGGGCACGGGGATGGTCGATGAGCATCCCCGTCCGCTCGAGGATCGCGAGGGACGCGTCGTGGATCCGGTCGAGATCGGCGGTTGCAAGAACGCGCAGCGGTACGGTGCTCATCGACGATGCCTCCTCGGGGTGGCCCTGCCTGGCCCTGGCTGTCTCGTCCGTTCCCTGGTCCCCTGTCGTCGGGCCCGGGTCGCCCTACTTCGCCCCGACGGCGCTCTTGGCGACCTCGACCGCGGTGGCAGCATCGGGGGCATAGCCGTCGGCCCCGATCGAGGCGGCGTAGTCGGCGGTGACCGGGGCGCCCCCGACGATGACCTTGACGTCGCCGAGGTTGGCCGCCCGGACGGCAGCCACGACGTCCTTCATCCCGACCATCGTGGTGGTCAGGAGCGCGGAGACCCCCACGATGCTCGCCCCGTGCTCCTTCGCGGCGGCGACGAACTGCTCGGGGGTGACGTTCGTGCCGAGGTCGACGACCTCGATGTTGGCGCCCTTCCACATCATCGCCACGAGGTTCTTGCCGATATCGTGGAGG
>JBBSAS010000251.1:0-3296 GCA_038252055.1 Candidatus Limnocylindrales bacterium | reverse complement strand
TTCACGCCCGGCTTCCCCTATCTCGGCATCCTCCCGGCCACGCTGGCCCTCCCCCGTCGGGCCACGCCGCGACCGCTCGTCCCCGCCGGCAGCGTCGCGATCGCCGGCCGCCAGACCGGGATCTACCCGGCCGCCACGCCCGGAGGGTGGCACGTGATCGGTCGCACGGACGCCGTCCCCTGGGATCCGCGCCGCGAGCCGCCCGCGCTCCTGTCGCCGGGCATCCGCGTCCGCTTCGTGCCCGCCTGACCGATGCTCGAGGTCGTCGAGCCCGGCGCGCTCGTGACCGTCCAGGATCTCGGCCGGCCCGGGCTCGGCCACCTCGGCGTTCCCCGCTCCGGAGCCGCAGACTCGTTCGGCCTCGCGATGGCGACGATCCTCTCCGGCGGCCCTGCCGACGCCGCAGCCCTCGAGGTGACCCTCGGGGGCACCGTCCTCGTGGCGATCGAAACCTGTGCGGTGGCTCTCGGCGGCGCGGACCTCGGCGCCGAGGGCGACGATGGCCGTCCACTCCGCAGTGGCGCCGTCCACCTCATCGGTGCCGGGAGCCGGATCCGCTTCGCCGGGAGCGAAGCCGGCTCGAGGGCCTACCTCGCCCTTCCCGGCGGCCTCGCCGTGGACGCGGAGCTCGGCTCGCGGTCCTCGTATCGGCCCGGCGGACTGGGCCCTTTCGGGGGTCGGCCCCTCGAGCGCGGCGACCGGGTGGCTGCGGGGCGGCCGGGCGACCGCACGAGCGTCGGCCTGGGATGGCCGTGGCCGATCGCGCCCCACCCGTCCGCGACCCCGGGCCCGATCTCCGTCATCCGGGGCCCCGACGAGGCGGCCCTCCCCCGGGGAACCCTCGCCGCGCTCTGCGCGACGGCCTGGACGGTGGATCCGGCCAGCGACCGGATGGGGCTTCGGCTCGCCGGTCCCCCGCTCGCTCCGGGTGATGAGATCGTCTCGCATCCTCTGGTCCCGGGCGCGATCCAGGTGCCCCCCGATGGCCGACCGATCGTCATCCTCGCCGACGGCCCGACGATCGGCGGGTACCCGGTGATCGGCGTCGTCCCGCAGGCGGACCTGCCGCGCCTGGCGCAGCTCGGGGCCGGCGACGGCGTCCGCTTCGCCATCGCGACGGTCGACGATGCGCGCGGCCGCCTGCGCGTCCAGGAGGCTCGCCTTCGGGCGGCCGCGGAGCTGCTCGACGGAGAGGCCGCTCGCCGCGCGCGCATCTAGCGATCTCTACCGTCATCGGCTATCGTCCCTAGCCATGAACACACGGACGCACGATGCGCCGGCCCGCCTCCGAATCGGGCAGGCCGCCGAGATGCTCGGCGTCTCCGTCGAGACGATCCGGCGGTGGGAGGCCGAGGGCCGGCTGACGGTCACGCGGTCGGCAGGCGGCCAGCGGCTGGTGGACGTCGGCGAGGTCGCCCGCCTGGCGGACGAGCGCCGGAAGACCGAAGGGGATCGCACGATCGTCGCGCAGTCCGCCCGGAACCGGTTTCCCGGCGTCGTCACCCGGGTGGAGCGGGACGGCGTCGCCGCTGTCGTCGAGGTCCGGTCCGGTCCCCATCGTCTCGTCAGCCTGATGACCGCCGAGGCGGTCGAGGAGCTCGATCTCCAGGTGGGCGACGAGGCCGTCTGCGTGGTGAAGGCCACGAACGTCATCGTCGAGATCCCCTCGGAGCGGTGACCGCGCCGTCCGCCCGCGCGCCCGCGATCGACTCGCCGGCCGAGCCCCGCGCGCCCGCGAGCGGCTGGGGCGGACGCGGGATCGTCGCGCTTGCCGCGCTCTGCGTCGTCTTCCTCGCCCTCCCCGTCCTGGCCCTCGTCGGACGTGCCCTGCTCGACGGCTCGCTCCGCGAGGTGGCCGCCTCGCCGGTCGTCCTCGACGCGCTTGTCCTGAGCCTCGGCACCACGACGGTCAGCCTCGCCTTGACGGTGCTCCTGGGCCTCCCGCTCGCGTACGTCCTCGCCCGGCGGCGGTTCCGGGGCCGCGGGCTGCTCGAGGCCGTCGTGGACCTCCCGATCGTCCTTCCGCCGTCGGTCGCGGGGCTCGCCCTCCTGCTCGTCTTCGGGCGTCGCGGCCTCCTCGGCCCTGGGTTCGAGGTGCTCGGGATCGGGATCCCGTTCACGGCCGTGGCGGTGGTCCTGGCCCAGACGTTCGTCTCCGCGCCGTTCTTCGTCCGCTCGGCCCGCGCCGGCCTCGCCGCGGTCGACCGGGACGTGGAAGACGCCGCGCGGGTGGACGGGGCCGCCGAGGGCCGTCTCTTCCGAGCGGTCACGCTGCCGCTCGCCGGCGGCGCCGTGGCCGCCGGGCTCGTGATGAGCTGGGCCCGGGCGCTCGGCGAGTTCGGGGCGACGATCATGTTCGCCGGCAACATCGAGGGCCGGACCCAGACGCTCCCTCTCGTCGTCTACGCCGAGTTCCAGGGCGGCGAGCTCGACAACTCGATCGCCGCGGCCGCGATCCTCGTCCTCGCCGCGTTCGGCGTCCTCGTGGCCGTGCGGGTCTTCCACTGGGGCCGCGCCCTCGATGTCCGCGGCCTCGGCTGAGCGATCGTGTTCGAGGTGTCAGGCCGCTCTCACCCGGGTCTCAGGCGGATCGTGGCTCCTCCGGGGATCCGGCCGCCTCCGGGGATCCGGCTACCTCCAGGTCGCCGCGGCGAGCGATCCGGCGGCCGTCGGGCGTCCGCCCGAAGCGCGTCGCCAGCTCGGCCATGACCGCGTCGAGGACCTCAGCCGGTGTCCCGGCCCGCTCCGCCTCGTCGGTCCAGGCGAACGCCGCGAGGTAGTCGTCGGTCCCCGCGAGGCCCTCGCGCATCGTGATCCGGCTGATCTCCTGCATGTACCAGCGCGGCATCGGCCGGCTCGCCCGGTCTTCGTCGTCCCAGGCCTGGACCTGGGTGGGGATCTCGCGCCAGGCGAGGACCCGGTAGCGGGCCATCTCAGCGCTCCGCCGCAAGCCCGGCCGGCACCCTGGCCGGCAGGTCCAGGACCCGGTGGCCGGTGGCATGCGCGATCGCGTTCGCGATCGCCGGCGCCACGACCATGTTCGAGCACTCGGCGACGCCCTTGAGCTGGAGCTCCGGAGGGCCATCCCCGCGCCCCACGAGGATCGTCACGATCTCGGGCATATCCCGCGTCCGCGGGATTCGGTATTCCTTGAAGCCTCGCGTCTCGCCGGGGACGAACTCCTCGGTGAGGGCGAAGCCGAGGCCCATCGCGATCCCGCCCTCGATCTGGCCAACGAGCCCCTCGAGGAAGACCGGCCTGCCGACGTCGTGGGCCGCGACCACGCGCAGGACCCG
>JBBSAS010000250.1:0-3302 GCA_038252055.1 Candidatus Limnocylindrales bacterium | reverse complement strand
CTCGCGACGGCCACCTCGTACGGTGCCGGATCGTCGGACTGGCGGAACGTTGATCGCCCGACCCGAAGGGCCGCGAGGGGTGGTTCGTCGGGGACCAGCCCGAAGCGTTCGAGGTCGTCGAGGAGCGCGGTCTCGAAGGAGCGGCGGCTTCGCTGCCGGTCGTGGTCCTCGACCCGAAGGGCGACGCGCCCGCCGGTCGCCCGGGCGATTCCCCAGACGTAGAGGGCGTTGACAAGGTGGCCGAGGTGGAGGTACCCGGTTGGGGCGGGGGCGAAGCGGGTGGTCGGTGCCGCCGCCAGGCGGGCCGGGTCGGGACGGACGGGGCCGGGATCGCGCGGCCCGAGGGGGACCGCGAAGGGGCTCACCGTCCCGGAGGGTCCGCGGACGGCTCGGCGGTAATGGCACCCACCGGCCCGGGCTTCGTCGCCGCCCGGGGTTTCGTCGCCGGCCCGGATGTCGCCGGCCGGGGCTTCGTCGCGGGCCCGGGGCTCGGCCGGCCGCCCGAGGCCGCGCGCTTCTGGGCGTGCTGCACTCGCCGTGTGGCCGCGATGAGCTTCCGGTAGAGCGCCACGAGCTCGGGGTCGGGGAAGAGCCCCGCCGACTCGCTGGTTACGTGCTCGAGGACCGCCGCCTCGCGTTGCGCGTCGCGGACAGTGCGCCGCCCGGTAACCGTCTTCACCCGGCCGATCTCCAGGGCGATCTGGGCGCGCTCGTTGAGGAGGGCAACGATCTCGTGGTCGATCGCATCGATCCGCTCCCGGAGCGGCGCAAGGGCGTTCGCGGTCGGGTCGGGATGCGCGGCAGCGTCCGCGGTCGCGACGTCGGGCTGGTCACGCTCCGGCATCGGGTCCCTCCTCGACTGCGCGGCGCGGCCCGAGCGCGGCCGGGGCGATTTCGCCGGCATCCCGGCGCCGCGCCAGCTCCTCGAGCGCGCAGTGGTAGCCGGCCGACTTCAGGCCGACGAAGCGGGCGATCGCGATGTCCTCGAGGAAGTTGACGCGCCTGAACGGCTCGCGGGCGGCCGGGTCCGAGAGGTGAACCTCGATGAACGGCCGCTCGATCGCGAGGAGGGCGTCGCGCAGGCTGACCGAGGTGTGGGTGAGGCCCGCGGCGTTCACGATCGCGGCGTCAAAGTCACGTCGCTGGAGCCGGTCGATGATCGCTCCCTCGTGGTTCGACTGGAAGGCGTCCATGTCGATGCCCAGCCCGCCGGCCCGGGCGGCGAGCGACGCCATGATCTCGGCCAGGGTCTCGCGCCCGTAGATGCCCGGCTCGCGCGTGCCGAGCAGGTTCAGGTTCGGGCCGTTCACCACGAGGACCCGCAGCCGGCCCGGCGGCCGGTTGCGGGCGCCGGCCGGGTCGTCGCGACGCTCGTCCACGTTCATGCCCGCACCTCCGCTGGGGCGCCCCGGCGCCCGCCACTGCTCATGCCAGCACCCCGGCCGGCTCGCCCGCGAGGACCCCGCGCGCGGCCGCTTCCACCACCTCAGCCGGGACGTCGTCGTGGACCGCGATCCCGTCGGCCGTGGGGAGGACCCAGCGGAGGCGCCCCGCCGCATGCTTCTTGTCGGTTGCCATGGCCGCGAGCACCGGCCCCGGCGGGTAGGGGAGCGGCACCCGGCCCAGGTCGAGCGCGTCGAGGAGGGCCTCGATCCGTTGCGCCCGTTCCGGTGGCGTCGTGCCGACGGCCACGCCGATCCGGCACGCGGCGCGCGTCCCGTACGCGACCGCCTCGCCGTGGAGGATCCTCTCGTAGCTCGCGGTGACCTCGATCGCATGGGCCAGTGTGTGGCCCAGGTTGAGGGCGATCCGCCCGCCCTGCTCACGCTCGTCGGCCGTCACGACCTCGACCTTTGCCCAGCCACAGCGCTCGACGACCTCGGCGAACGAACCGTCGTCGTGGACCACGGGGTCGCCAGCCGCCATCTCCGCACCGCGCTCCTCGAGAATCGCGAACAGCCGTTCGTCGCCGAGCGCGGCCATCTTCGCCGCCTCGCCGAGTGCGGCCCGCAACTGCCGGGTGGGGAGCGTCCGCAGGAAGCGGACGTCCACGATCACGGCCGCCGGCTGGTGGAACGTGCCGACGAGGTTTTTGCCCTCGGCGAGGTCCACCGCGGTCTTGCCGCCGATCGCCGAATCGACCTGGGCAACGAGCGTCGTGGGAACGTGGATGATCGGCACCCCGCGCAGCCAGGTCGAGGCGAGGAACCCCGCCGGGTCGCCGAGCGCGCCGCCGCCGATCGCTACGAGCGGGTCACGCCGCTCGACCCGGAGCCGGGCCAGCTCGCGGGCGGCCTCCTCGATCACCGCCAGGCGCTTCGCCGCCTCGCCTTCCGGGAGCAGGATCCGGTCCACCGGCAGGCCGGCCGCGGCGAGGCCGGCCGCCACCGATGCGCCGGCCGCCTCCCAGGCCCGGGGCTCCGACACGAGCACGGCCCGCCGGGCGCCGAGCGCGGCGAGGGCTGCCAGGACGCCCGCCACGGCGTTCCCCTCGCCGAGCTCGTAGGTCCCGATCCCCGTCTCGGCGTGGAGGAGCGCGGCGCCGGTGGCGGCGGGGGCGCCCAGGAGCGCCTCGAGCCGCTCCACGACCCCGGCGACACCGCCCATCCCGTTGATCCGCTCTCCGGGGGCGTAGAAGCGGGCCCGGGACGCGGCGAGCTCGCGCATCGTCCCGATCGGGTCGCGGACGGCCAGGAGTGGCCGCGGATTCGGGCTGCGGCGAATCCGCTGGGCCAGGACCTCGGGTGGCGCGTCGAGCCAGGCAATGCGGCGTTCGCGGTAGAGATGCCAGCGGTTGCGTGGATCCACCGGGGCGCCGCCTCCGGTCGCGATCGCGCGTCGCAACCCGGGGGACGGGTCGGCCGGTCCGAGCGACTCGACGGCGGCCCGCTCGCGGGTCCGGAAGCCCGACTCGCCCTCTGACTCGAAGATCGCTGGGATCGGGCGACCCGCCGCACGCACAATGATCTCGTCGAGATCGACGAGCTCCGCGTCGTGGCGCCGGGCAAGCCTCCGGCCGGCCGCGGTCTTGCCGCTGCCGGGGAGCCCGACGAGGACGACGTCCACCGTCCGCCTACCGGTCGCCGTCGGGCGTGCCGGAGGTGCCGGGCGTGGCGGCGGTGCCGGGCGTTCCGGGCGGCCCGGCGCCGTCGGCTCGGCCTCCGACCGCGTCGCCTCCGGCCGCCCCGGCCCCGCCGCCGATCCGCTCGCGATAGCGGGCGAGGTTGTCGCGGACCTCGGCCAGCGAGTCGCCGCCCGTCTTTTCGAGCACGAACCGGGTGAGGGTGAGCAGGACCATGGCT
>JBBSAS010000249.1:0-3303 GCA_038252055.1 Candidatus Limnocylindrales bacterium | reverse complement strand
GGGCGCCGCACGCCGCTTCAAGGTCGAGGTCCAGGTTCCGATGGTCGGGGTGAACGTCCCGATCCCGGTCCCGGCCGGCTACCTCTCGTTCGGCGGGATGCGCGGGTCCGGCTTCGGCGACCTCGCGATGCGGGGCGAGGACGGAATCCGCTTCTTCACCCAGCAGAAGATGGTCACCGAGCGCTGGCCGGAGCCCGGCCGCCGCAGCACCCTCTCGCTCGTCTTCCCCGGCAACAGCTAGACCCGCGCAGCTCCCGGCACCCGGATCCGCGTCGGCCACTGCCGCCCGCGGAGCCGGGTGCTCCTTCGTTCGTTGACACCGCCCTCCGGGCGACCTATCATCGATCATCGATTATCGGTCCCAGGCAGATGCTCCCACAGCGAGGTGCTCGCATGATCACGCGGGTCGAGCGGTCCGAGGCGGAGATCGTCCCCCTCCCGGGCCGGGTCTGGCACTCCTACTTCGGGCCGTGGAACAGCGGCGCCCGACAGGTCTCGATGGGTGTCTCGATCTTCCCGCCCGGCTCGAAGCCGGAGGGCCATGTCCACCCGGCCGAGGAGGAGACGATCTACTGCGCCGCCGGCCGTGGCCGGATCGTCACCCCGGACGGAATCGCCGAGGTCGAGCCCGGCGTCGTCGTCCACGTCTCCCCGGGCACGCACCACGCCACGGAGTCCGACGGGCCCGATCCGCTCGAGCTCGTCTGCCTCTTCTCGCCCCCGGTCGTCTCCGGCTCCTACGAGAAGAAGGCCGGGTCGTGAGCGCCGCTCCGGCGTCCCCCACCGTCGACACGGCCGAGCTCGATCGCCTGCGCGAGGTCGCGCGGCGGATCCGGGTCGAGATCGTCCGGAGCGTCTACCACGCGAGAGCGGGCCACCTCGGCGGTCCGCTCTCCGCGGCGGACATCCTGGCCGCCCTCTACTTCCGCGTCCTGCGGATCCGCCCCGAGGAACCCGCCTGGCCCGACCGCGATCGGTTCGTCCTCTCGAAGGGCCACTCGTCGATCGGCCTCTATGCGGCGATGGCCCTCCGGGGCTACTTCCCCGTCGAGGAGCTCCTCACCTTCGACGCCGCGCATTCCCGGCTCCAGGGCCATCCCGACATGACCCGGCTTCCCGGCCTCGACATGTCCACCGGGTCGCTCGGGATGGGGATCTCGGCAGCGATGGGGATGGCCCTCGGGGCGCGGCTGACCGGGCGCGACGTCCGGGCCTACGTGATGCTCGGCGACGGCGAGTGCCAGGAGGGCGAGGTCTGGGAGGGCGCGATGGCGGCCTCGCGGCACGGCGTCGACAACCTGGTTGCGATCGTCGACCACAACAAGCTCCAGCAGTACGGCTGGCCGGGCGACGGGCCCGACGGGCGCCTCGCGCCCGAGCTTCCCGGCGAGCTCGTCGCGAAGTGGACCGCCTTCGGATGGCGGGTCCTCGAGATCGACGGCCACGACATGGCCGAGATCCTCGACGCGCTGGCGCTGGCGGCGACCGGTGACGGGCGACCGGTCGCGATCATCGCGAACACCGTGAAGGGCAAGGGCGTCTCCTACATGGAGGGCCACTACTTCTGGCACACCCGGACGATCAAGCCGGAGGAGCTCGCGATCGCGATGGCCGACCTCGGCGAGCCGGCACCGGAGCACGAGGGAGGCGCACGATGACGCTCCCGATGGGCCGCGCGATGCGCGAGATCTTCGGGGAGACCGTGGCGGCGATCGCCGACGAGGATCCCCGCGTCGTCATGCTCGACGGGGACGTCGGGAGCTCCACCCGGGCCGACATCTTCGAGAAGGCCCACCCGGATCGCTATCTCCAGATGGGGATCGCGGAGCAGAACATGCTCGGCGTCGCCGCGGGGATGGCGACGATGGGGCTGATCCCGTTCATCAGCACGTTCGTCTCGTTCGCGGTCGTCCGCCCGCTCGACCAGATCCGGGTGCTCATCGCGCAGACGGGCGCGAACGTGAAGATCACCCCGGGGTACGCCGGGCTCTTCACGGGCCGGACCGGCAAGAGCCACATCATCGTCGACGACCTCGCGATCATGCGGGCGATGCCCGGGATGGTCACCGTCGCGCCCGCCGACGACGTCGAGGCCGACCTCGTGTTGCGCTGGGCGGCCACGTACGAGGGCCCCTGCTACGTCCGTCTCGTCCGGGACGCGACCGCGCGCATCTTCGACGACACCTACCGGTTCGCGTTCGGGAAGGCGGCCGTCGTCCGCGAGGGCCGCGACGTGACCCTCATCTCCACCGGGACGCAGACGCCACGGACCGTCGAGGCGGCTGAGCTCCTGGCGGCCGAGGGGATCGAGGCGCACGTCGTGCACCTCGGAACGCTCAAGCCCCTCGACGTCGAGGGCGTCGTGGCCGCCGCGGAGCGGACCGGGCGGGTGATCACCGTCGAGGAGCACACCGTCATCGGGGGCCTCGGCGGGGCCGTGGCGGAAGCGCTGGCGGAGCATCGCCCGACGCGCGTCCAGCGGATCGGGCTCCAGGACTGCTACGTCGAGTCCGGCCCCAACGACACGCTGCTCGAGATCTATGGGCTCTCCGCGGCACGGGTCGCGGAGCAGGTGCGAACGCTCCTCGAGACGCCGGCCTGACCGCAGGTCGGCGCGACCCGACGCTCGACGCGGCTCAGGAGGCGCCGGGCGTCATCGGGGCCGTTGGCGCGGCGCCGTTCGACGGCGCGGCGGGCTCGTCCAGTGAGCTCGTCCACGCACTGCCGAGTCGGGCCGCGATGTCCTCGAAGTGGTGGTGGAGCGTCCCCACGACGAGCTCGGCGTCGCGCGTCCGGAGGGCGTCGAGGATCGGCTCGTGGATGCTGGCCGTCCACGCGGGATCCGAGCCCGGCGCGATGAGCGTGATGTAGGTCCGCGAGTATGGCTCGAGCGAACGCCAGACCCGCTCGAGCGTCCGGTTTCCCGCCGCCCTGATGATCCAGGCGTGGAACTGCGCGTCCGCCTCGGCGACGGCGTGGCGGTCGCCGGCGGCAGCCGCCCGCTGCATCTCCACGCTCAGCGCCTCGAGGTCGGCAAGTGCCTCGTCGGTGATCCGCTCGACGGCGAGTCGGGCCGCCAGCGACTCGAGCGCGAAACGGACGGCGTACGCCTCCAGGAGGTCGCTCGTGGTGGGTCGCCGGACGCGGGCACCGCGGAACGGCAGGATCTCCACCACGCCCAGCGCCTCGAGCCCGCGAAGGGCCTCGCGGACCGGGGCCTGGCTCGTCCCCATCTCCCGCGCGACCCGCGTCTCGATGATCCGCGAGTCGGGGGGATAGCGCCCGGAGAGGATGTCCTGCAGG
>JBBSAS010000248.1:0-3344 GCA_038252055.1 Candidatus Limnocylindrales bacterium | reverse complement strand
GGGCGCACGGCGACCGTGACTGACCGCCGAACGGCATGCCGCTCTGTGACCTCCGGAACGACCCTTCGGCGAACGGTCAGCGTAGGCTGACCGAATGATCGCCTCCCGCGCCTGGACCGCCGCGGGCGCCGCCGTCCAGGTGGCACTTCTGCCGCTCACGATCGCCGGGCTCGTCGTGGGCATCCTGGCCGCGCTGAACGGGCGGGACGACCTGGCGACCTGGGCCTGGGCGATCCCGACGCTCCTGGTCGGGGCCCGGCTCGCGATGGCGATCGCCCGCGACCTCCGGCACGGCGAAGCCGGGGTGGACGTCATCGCGATCCTCGCGATCGGCGGCGCCCTGGCCCTCGGCGAGACGTTCGCGGCCGCGGTGATCGGGGTCATGCTCGCCACGGGCGAGGCGCTCGAGAGCTACGCCGAGGGCCGCGCGCGGCGCGAGCTGAGCGCGCTCCTCGGGCGGGCGCCGCAGGACGTCAGCCGCCATGTGGACGGCGGCCTGGAGGTGGTCCCGATCAGCGAGGTCGCCCCAGGCGACCGGCTCCTCGTGCGGCCCGGCGAGGTCGTCCCCGTGGACGGGCTCGTGCAGGGAAGCGCCGCCATCCTCGACGAAGCCGCCCTCACCGGCGAGAGCCGCCTCGTCACCCGGGAGGAAGGCGACACGGTGTCGAGCGGTGTCGTCAACGCCGGCGGGCCGTTCGACCTGCGCGCCCTTGCCACCGCCGAGAAGAGCACCTACGCGGGGATCGTGCGGCTCGTCGAGGAGGCGGGGCGGGCGAAGGCGCCGTTCGTCCGGCTGGCCGATCGCTATGCCCTCCTATTCGTCCCGCTCGCCCTCGGGATCTCCGGCGCCGCCTGGCTCCTGTCGGGCGATCCCGCGCGGGGGCTGGCCGTGCTCGTCGTGGCGACGCCGTGCCCGCTCCTGCTCGCGGCGCCGATCGCGATCGTGGCCGGGATCTCGCGGGCCGCCCGCCGGGGCATCATCGTCAAGGGGGGCGGCCCGCTCGAGACGCTGGCCCGGGCCCGGGTGGTCCTCTTCGACAAGACTGGCACGTTGACGGCGGGACGGCCGCGCCTTGCGAGCGTGGTGACCGCGCCGCGGGGCGGCGGGGTCACAGGCGGGGCCGGCGGCGGGACGGCGGACGGGGCTGACGGGGGGGCGGCGGTCGCTCCCGGCGACGCGGACGGGACCGCGGCCGCGGCCGAGGCTGCGAGCCCCCCGCTCGAGGCGGACGAAGTCCTGCGGCTGGCGGCGTCGATCGAGCAGGCCTCTCCACACGTGCTCGCGGCCGCGATCGTCCACGCAGCCCGCAAGCAGGGCCTCGTCCTCTCGCTCCCCAGCGCGGTCGAGGAGACCCCCGGCGCCGGGATCGTCGGCCGCGTCGAGGGACGCGAGGTGGCGGTCGGGTCGGCCGCCTTCGCGACGTCCGGCGGCCCGCTCCCGTCTTGGGCCCGTGAGCTGCGCCGGCGTGCCGTCATGGAGGGCGCCACCAACGTCTTCGTCCGCCTCGACGGGACGCTCGTCGGAGCCCTGGTGATGGACGACCCGATTCGACCCGAGACACCCCGGGCGGTGCGGGGCCTGCGGCGGGCCGGGTTCGCCCGGATCCTCATGGTCACTGGCGACCACCACGCCGTGGCCGAGATCGTCGGCGCGGCTATCGGGCTCGACGGCGTCCTCGCCGACCGGGCACCCGGCGACAAGGTGGAGGCCGTGGCGGCGGAGCGCGAGCTGGCCGGCGGACCGCTCGTCATGGTCGGCGACGGGATCAACGACGCGCCGGCGCTCGCCGCGGCGGACGTCGGCGTGGCGATGGGCGCCCGGGGCGCCACGGCGTCCTCGGAGGCAGCCGACATCGTGATCACGGTGGACCGCCTCGACCGCCTGGCGGAGGCCGTCCGGATCGCCCGCCACTCGCGGCGAATCGCCCTCCAGAGCGTCGTCGCCGGGATGGGGATGTCGATGGTCGCGATGGTCGCTGCCGCCTTCGGCTTCCTCCCCGTGGTCGTGGGAGCTCTCCTCCAGGAGGCGATCGACGTGGCCGTGATCCTCAACGCGCTGCGGGCCCTTCGGGGCGGCACCGAGAAGCCGATCCGCGTCGCCGGCTGGGAGCAGACCGGCGCCCGTCTCACCGCGGAGCACCGCGAGCTGGCGTCCGGCATCGCCCGCCTGCGGGCCACCGCCGACGGGCTCGACATCCTCGCGCCGGCCGAGGCTCTTACCGAGCTGGAGGCGACCCGGGCGTTCATCGTGGAGACGCTCGTCCCCCACGAAGTCGAGGAGGACCAGGTGATCTACCCGATGCTCGCCACGGCCCTCGGGAGCGACGACGCGACGGCGGCCCTCCACCGGACCCACACCGAGATCTTCCACCTCGCCCGGCTCTTCGGCCGCCTGGTGGCCGAGCTCGGGACGGATGGCCCGACGCCGGACGACCGGACCGACCTGCGGCGAGCGCTCTACGGGCTCGACGCGATCCTGC
The DNA here is from genome assembly GCA_038252055.1 of Candidatus Limnocylindrales bacterium. Lineage (GTDB taxonomy): Bacteria > Chloroflexota > Limnocylindria > Limnocylindrales > CSP1-4 > CTSoil-043. Next base: position 864 of record JBBSAS010000248.1, on the reverse strand, counting down.
GCCTCCACATGGCCCAAGAGGAGGAGCTCTACGCGTCGATCGGCGATGGGGACGACGAGGGCGTCGAGGGCGGACACGATGACGAGGCGATCGGCCGCGTTGCCGCCTGACCCACGGGCTGCGGCCTGACCCGCCGACTGCCGACCGGCGCGCGACGGACCGCCGATGCCTTCCAGGCTCCCCGGCGCGGGACGGACCCCCGGCGCGCGGCGGTCCGCCGACGGGTCGCGGCCTCCCCGCTGCGCCGCGGTACAATGTCCGTTCGCCGGCCTGGCCGGCGCGGGACGGCCGGCGTGCCGCTCCGATCGGTGGGGATGCGTGGTCTCGACGGGGCCCCGCAGCCCGGAAGCGCGAGCCGAGGATGCCGCTCTGGCCTCGATAAAAGGCGGCAAAACGAAGTACCTGCCAACAAGCAGCCTGCTCTCGCCCTCGCCGCTTAGGCGGTAAGGTGAGCGTGGAAGCGGCCTCCCCTCCGTGGGCCGTGGAAGCGTCATTCAGCGGAGGTGCAGCCCCGGCAAGCGCCGCGTAGCCGGGAGTCAAGCCCGATCTAGGGACACGCAGCTGGGCCGGTCATCGCTCCTGCCGATGGGGGTGGGCCGGCCGAGATCAAGCATCGGACACGCTCGTAGTGGTTCCGAGTCACGGGTTTCGGACGGGGAGTTCGACTCTCCCCCATCTCCACCACCTTCTCCCGGCCGCGCGTGGCGGCCGACGTGCCGCGTCACCGACGATCGCCTGGACGACCTCCTACCCCGAGCCTGGCCGGGACTCCCGGCGTGAGGCGATCTCCAGCTGTCGCCAGTAGCTCACGAACTCTCCCGGACGCTCCGCCTGCTCGGTGTGGTACTGGATGACGCAGAAGGC
>JBBSAS010000247.1:0-3349 GCA_038252055.1 Candidatus Limnocylindrales bacterium | reverse complement strand
CGGCGACGGGAGCGACGTCCGGGCGACGGCTGGCGTGGTCGCGGCGCTCGGGGCGACGATCGAACGGAGCGGCGACGACCCCCGGGCGGTCGACTACCGGGTCGTCTCACCGGGGCGCGCCGGCCTCCGCGAGCCGGCCGACGTTCTCGACTGCCGCAACTCCGGCACGACCCTCCGGCTGACCGCCGGCATCCTGGCCGGGCTCCCCGGGTTCGCGATCCTCGACGGCGATGGCTCCCTGCGGAGCCGGCCGATGGGCCGGATCGCGGCACCCCTCGCAGCGATGGGGGCAACGGTCTGCGGCCGCGCCGGGGCAACGCTCCCGCCGCTCTCGATCACGGGCCGGGCGCCGCTGACCGCGATCGACCACGTGACGGCGGCCCCGAGCGCCCAGGTGAAATCGGCGGTCCTTCTCGCCGGCCTTGCTGCGGACGGGACGACGACGGTGCGCGAGACGGTGCTCACCCGCGACCACACGGAGCGGATGCTCCGCGCCCGCGGCGTGCCCGTCCGCACCGAAGCGCTGGCCGACGGCACGGTCCGCCACGCGGTCGACGGCCCGGCCGCGGTGCTCTGCCTCGACGAGCGGGTTCCCGGCGACATCTCCGGCGCGGCATTCTGGCTCGTCGCCGCCGCCATCCACCCGGACGCCGAGCTGACGATCCGGGCGGCCGGGACGAACCCGACCCGGCGTGCGATCATCGACCTGCTGCGACGGATGGGCGCCGCCATCGAGGAGCGCCCCGTCGGCGAAGCGGATGCGGGGGATCGCGGGGAGCCACTCGCGGACCTCGTCGTCCGGAGCAGCACCCTTCGCGCGATCGAGGTGACGGCCGAGGAGGTTGCCGCCGCGATCGACGAGATCCCGATCCTCTGCCTCGCCGCCGCGGTGGCGGCGGGGAAGACCACGATCCACGGCGTCGGCGAGCTGCGGCACAAGGAATCAGACCGCGTCGGCGGAATCGCGGCCGGGCTCACCGACCTGGGGGCCCGGGTCGCGGTCGATGGTGACACGATGGAGATCGAGGGCGGCCGTCGGCTCACGGGCGCAGCGGTCGAGGCCCGCGGGGACCATCGCCTCGCGATGGCCTTCGCGGTCGCCGGGCTCATCGCGGACGGCGAGACGCACGTCGGGGATGCGGGTTCGGCGGACGTCTCCTACCCCGGGTTCTTCGGGGAGCTTGAAAGGATGCGAGCATGACGAAACGGGTCGTCCTCATCGGCCATCCGGTCGCGCACTCGCTCTCCCGCGCGATGCAGCAGGCGGCCTTCGACGCCGCGGGCATTCCGGCCGCCTACGAGTTGTGGGACCGTGAGCCGGCCGAGCTCGTCGAGACGATGGAGGCCCTGCGGGCCGACGACGACGTCCTCGGGGCGAACGTCACGATCCCTCACAAGGAGAAGGCCCGCGCCCTCATGGACCGGGTCACGGAGGAGGCCCACGCGACCGGGGCGGTGAACACGATCACCCGCGAAGGAACGCGCCTCGTCGGCCACAACACGGACGTGGCTGGGTTCAGGGTCGCCCTCGAGGCCCTCGTCGGCAAGCAGCGGATGCCCCGCGCGGCGGTCGTCCTCGGGTCGGGCGGCGGCGCGCGTGCCGTCGTCCACGGCCTCGTCGCGGAGGGCTTCCAGCGCATCGTCGTCTTCAATCGCCACCTCCACCGGGCCGAGGCGATGGTCCGCTTCTTCGGCCGAAGTGCCGCCCACATGGAGCTCCGGGCGATGCCGTGGCACGAGTCGATCATCGAGGCCGAGCTGGCCAAGTCGAAGGTGCTCGTGAACGCGAGCGCGGTGGGGCTGGCGGGCGACGAGTCGCCGATCCCGGGCGAGGTCATCCCGCCCGACCTGCTCGTGATGGACCTCGTCTACAACCCGCGGGAGACACGGTTCCTTCGCGACGCGGCCGCGGCGGGGTGCACAGTCCAGAACGGCGAGCTGATGCTCCTCCACCAGGGCGCCGCCGCGTTCACACTCTGGACGGGCCAGCCTGCGCCGCTCGAGCTCATGCGCGAGAAGCTCGAGGAGGGCCTGGGCGCGTCCGGCGCTCCCGGGGACGCCACGCAGCCGGGCGACCCGGGCACCGCCGCCGAGCCGGCGGACTGAGGGTCGGCATGACCGGCTTCCGGTTCCTCACGGCCGGCGAGTCGCACGGTCCCGCGCTCGCCGCGACCCTCGAGGGGTTGCCGGCAGGGATCCCCGTGACCTCGGACGCGATCGCGATCGACCTGCGGCGACGCCAGGGCGGCTACGGCCGGGGCGCGCGCCAGGTCATCGAGCAGGACCGGGCGGAGATCCTCGCCGGCGTCCGCCACGGGATGACGATCGGGTCGCCGGTCCTCCTCCTCGTCCGCAACCGCGACTGGGAGAGCTGGACCCGGGTCATGCAGGTCGAACCGCTGACCGTCGAGCAGGCCGCCGAGCTGGCAGCGCTCGCTTCGGCCGGCAACAAGCGTGCCCGGGCGGTGACGCGGCTCCGGCCCGGCCACGCCGACCTCGCGGGCGCCCTCAAGTACGGCTTCGACGACGTCCGGCCGGTGCTCGAGCGCGCGTCCGCGCGCGAGACCGCTGCCCGGGTGGCCGCCGGGGCCGTCTGCCGCGCCTTCCTGGCGAAGCTCGGGATCGAGGTCTGGTCGTTCACCGCCGAGGTGGGCGGCGTGGCCGTTGATCGAGCCGCCTGCACCCGAAGCCGCGAGGAGACGGACGGAAGCCCGCTGCGCTGCCCCGACCCGGCCGCGGAAGCCCGGATGATCGCCCGGATCGACGAGGCCCGCTCGGCGGGCAACACGGTCGGCGGCGTCTTCGAGGTCGTCGCCCGCGGCATCCCGATCGGCCTCGGGAGTCATGTCCACTGGGACCGCCGGCTGGACGGCGCCCTCGCCGCGGCCGTCATGAGCATCCAGGGCGTGAAGGGCGTCGAGTTCGGGCTCGGCTTCGAGCAGACGCGGCTCCTGGGCTCGGAAGTCCACGATGTCATCGAGGGGCGCGATGCCGACCGCGGCTGGGTTCACCGGACGAACCACGCGGGCGGCCTCACCGGCGGGATCACGAACGGCGAGCCGCTCGTCGTGCGCGGGGCGATGAAGCCGATCTCCACGCTGGCCCGGCCCCTCCCCTCGGCCGACCTGCGAACCGGCGAGGCCGTCGAGCAGGCCCACTACGAGCGGAGCGACATCTCGGTCGTGCCCGCGGCCGGCGTGATCGGCGAAGCCATGGTCCTGCTCACCCTCACCCGGTTCGTGCTCGAAAAGACGGGCGGCGACTCGCTGGCCGAGGTCCGCGACAACCTCGCCCGCTATCGCGAGCGGATCGGCGGCGGGGCCGGGGCGGCCGGAGGCGACGCGGTCGG
>JBBSAS010000246.1:0-3356 GCA_038252055.1 Candidatus Limnocylindrales bacterium | reverse complement strand
GGCGCGGGCCCCGCGCAGTGGCACCCCGGCGTGCCGGAGCAGCTCGACAGCGGCGTGCGCGGTCGCGGGGAGGAAGCCGTCGTAGCCGAGCGAGAGGAGGCCGGCGTTGAGCGGGTGGATCCCGTCGATGTCCTTGGCCGGATCGAGGGTGTCGATGACGACCCGCAGGGGAATCGCCTCGGGGAGCGGCTGCTGGACGATGATCCCGGCGACCGTCCGCTCGGCGCCGAGGGCGGAGATCTCCCGGCCGAGCGCTTCGGCCGTGCAGTCGTCGCCGAGCTCGACGAGGCGGTCCCCGATCCCGACGAGGCGGCAGCCGTCGAGGATCTTGTGGAGGTAGACGGTGGACGGGGCGTCGCGGCCGACGATGACGACCGCGAGCTCGGGCGTGTACCCGAACTCCGCCCGAAAGTCGGCGACGTCGGCGGCGACGGTGCTGCGGACCTCGGTGGCAACCGGACCGCCCCGCAGCAGGCGCGGCCCAGCCTCCGCGATCTCGTTCACGCTTCCGTCCCCGTCCCCGGTTCCGGATCGCGGAGCTCGCCGCACTCGACGTGGGCGCGGGTGGACTCGGCGAGCGCCTCGATCTCGGCGAGGAGCCGTCCCGTCCGGCCGCGGAGATGATCGGCCGCCGCCTCGTCGCCGAGCGACGGAAGGTTGACGATGACGTTCTCCGCCGCCCCGTGCGCGGCGGCCTCGGCCAGGCGCGAGGCGACCGCGAGATCGCTCGCGGCGTTGAGGTTGCTCCGCCCGGCAAGCGCCTCGGAGGCCGCCACGACCTCCTGGCACGCCTCGACAGTCCGCAGGGGAACGTCGGCCGCGATGCGGGCGGAGGCACGGATCGCCGCGCTTCGGGCGGCCTTCTCCGCGTCGGTGTCGCGGGGCAGCTTGAGGGCCGCGGCGAACGCGCCGTACGCGGCGGCGTCCTCGTCGGCGAGGACGAGGAGACGCGCGGCGAGCTCGCGGCCCGCGCCGCCATGGCGCGCGTGGCTCGCGGCGTACGGGGCGTACTTCGGACGATCGGCCGAAAGGGCCGCAACCATCGCCACGAGCGACGCGCCGCAGGACGCGGCGACCGCCGACGCGGCGCCACCTCCCGGGCTCGGGGTCGCTGAGCCGAGGAGCTCGGTGAACGCGGCGAGGGTCATGGAACCGAAGTGGGGCGCGTCGGTCGGTGGCATGGGCCCGATTGTATGGCTCGAAATCCGGCCGGACAGGGCCGTACCGCACCCAGCGAGGGGGCCGACGGGCCGGGTCGGTCGACAGTCAACTCGGAATGGATGGCCAGCGCGCCGACCCCGCGCCCCGCCGGCTGGACATCCGCAGCGCCCCTCGTCCGTCACCCGGGCGGTGCGCCGCCGTCCATGGCCGGGCCCGGGACGAGCGCGGTACCGGCTGCGCTCACCCCGGGCCCGATGAGGGCGGACTCGCCGGGAGGGCGGCGAGCCCGCGGGAACGTGCAGACGATGGGAAGCGACGCGGATCCTCGCAACCGGGCTCCGGCGAGAGCACCACGCGGCGATCCCGGCCGCAGCCGGAGGGCGACCGGCTCAGGCGGCCCGGCGAACGTCCGGGTCCAGGCCCTCGACGAGCCAGCGGCGACCGCGATGGCGGAACGTGAGGGCGACCCGCACCCCGGGCGTGTCCACCTCGAACGTCGTCCGCGGCCCGGTCTCGGTGGGGTACGCGGACCGCTCGCGGCGCACCGTGGCGACCGCGGTGATGGGAATGGTCCAGTCGCCCCAGCGGATCTCGCGCGGGCGTCCGGAGAGCCAGTCGGTCCGCACTCGGACCTCGACCGGCTCGAAGCGGGTCATCGCCATCGTGGTTGCTCCTTCTCGGCGGATGACGTCGCCCGGGGCACTCGGGAGACAGAACACCTGTTCGAATCGACGCCATTCTGCATCGAACACCTGTTCGATGTCAAGCCCCCTTGCGAGCGGGGACGGCGCAACCATCGCCGGGTCGCGTGCCAGCTTGTTTGGCACGGGTGTTCGAAAAGGCGTCAGGCCTCGACGAAGCCGGCGTCCTCGGACGAGCCGCCCGGCTCTCCCTCGTCCGCGGCCTCCTCCCCGGTCATCGCAGCCTCCCCCTCGTTCATCGCAGCCGGCTCCCCATTGACGGCCGCCTCCCCGTCCGGCGGCTGGGCGCGTCCGAGACGCCGTCCCTCGAGCGGCTGCTCCGGGTCGCGGCCCGCGGGATCGGCCAGTGGATCGCCGAGCAGGCGAGCCCGGGTGAGGGCGCGCGTGCCGAACCGCCGGCGGATCTCGTCCTGCGCCTCGACGGCACGCCGGCGCCGGGGATCGTCATCGCCGAAGAGGGCAAGCTGGTCTGGGTCCCCGAGGCCGTGCGCCCCCACCCCGAGGAGACGCACGCGGCGGCCCCGGACCTCGGGCCGGACGAGATCGAGAGCCGTCCGGAAGATCGGGTCGGCGAGGTCGGTGGGCGCTGCCAGCGTCCGCTGCCGCGTCACGGTGTTGAAGGCACTGTCGCGGACCTTCACCGCGACCGTCGAGGCCCGCACGCCGCCGGTCCGCAGGCGCGAGGCGACGCCCTCGGAGAGTGCGAGGACGGTCCGTTCGATCACCTCCGGGTCGGCCGTGTCCACGTCGAACGTGTGCTCGTGGCTGACCGACTTCGCGGCCGCCTGTCCCACCACCGGCGACAGGTCGATCCCGAGCGCACGCTCGTGGAGCGTGGCGCCGTGCGCGCCGAGCCGGCGCACGAGGGCGTCCACCGGCATCGCCGCGAGATCGCCGATCGTGCGGACACCGTGCTCCGCGAGGGCGGCCTGCGTCCGTGCCCCGACGCCCCAGAGACGGCTGATCGGGAGCGGCGCCAGGAACGACGCCTCGTCGCCGGGCGGCACGACGACGAGCGCGTCCGGCTTGCGGAGGTCGGAGGCCACCTTCGCCACGAGCTTCGTCGTCGCGACGCCGACGCTGGCGGTGAGCCCGACCTCGGTGAGGACCGCCGCGCGGATGCGCCGGGCGATCTCCTCCGGTGGGCCGAAGAGGCGCTCGCTCCCGGCGACGTCGAGGAACGCCTCATCGATCGAGATCTGCTCGAGGAGGGGCGTGAACCGGCCAAGGATCGCCATGACCGCCCGGCTCGCCTCCCGGTAGCGCTCCCCGTCCACCGGGACGAAGACGCCGTCCGGGCAGCGCGCGGCCGCAGTCCGCAGGGGCATCGCCGAGTGGACGCCGAACGCGCGGGCCTCGTAGCTCGCCGCCGAGACGACGCCCCGGGCCCCGGGGTCGCCGCCGACGATGACCGGCCGTCCGCGCAGCTCGGGATGGTCGCGCTGCTCCACCGCCGCGAAGAACGCGTCGAGGTCCACGTGAAGGATCGTCGGG
>JBBSAS010000245.1:0-3375 GCA_038252055.1 Candidatus Limnocylindrales bacterium | reverse complement strand
GTCGAGCGCGGCCGCGCCATCCGACGAGCCGCCCGCGAGCCCGGCGGCCACCGGGATCCGCTTCTCGAGGCGCACGGCCAGGGGCGGCAGCGGCCGGTCGTCGCCTGCCGAGCGCAGCGCACGTCGCGCAGTCGCGAGCGCGCGGAGGACGAGGTTGCGGGCGGGATCCCCGAGGTCGGGCCCGGACCGTCCGCCCGGCCCGACGACGTGGAGATGGTCGGCGCCGCCGAGAGCCGGGCTGATCGCCAGCTGATCCGCGAGGTCGAGGGGGACCATGAGCGAGTGGAGGTCGTGGAACCCGTCCGGCCGCCGCCCGAGCACCGCGAGAGTGAGGTTGAGCTTCGCCGGTGCAAGGCGGACGACCGGTGTGAGGCGGCGGGTCGGGTCGCCCATCACGCGGGTCCGGGCACCGGCGGGTCGTCCGACACCGCGGGACCGTCGGCGGAGCCCGCCGGCCGACCCCGCCGGTCGCCCGGGATCGGCCCGAGGGCGCCGAGGAGGGTGATCCACTCCCCCACCCCGAGGGTCTGGGGCCGGCGATCGCCGGCGATCCCGGCCTCGGCCAGGGCAGCGGCGACCCGGGCCGGCTCGATCGGCAGCTGGCGGGCCAGGACGTTGTGGAGCATCTTCCTCCGTTCCCGGAAGCCGGCCTGCACGAGCCGCCAGAGGTCGTCCTCCATCTCCGGCGGCAGGGGACCCGGCGCGCCGGCTCGCCGGACATCGAGGGCGAGGATGGCGGATTCCACCGCGGGCGCGGGCTCAAACGCCTCGCGGGGCACCCGCCGGACGATCGACGCGACCGCGTGGTACTGGACGAAGACCGAGAGGTAGCTCATCGAGCCGGGCGGCGCCGCGATCCGCTCGGCGACCTCTCGCTGGACCATCAGGACGCAGCGTTCCGGGCGTGGGCCGGCCTCACCGCCGAGGAGGCGGTGGAGGATCGGGCTCGTGACGTGGTACGGGAGGTTCGCGACGACGTCGTACGGCGCCTCGACGAGGGCTGCGAGGTCGGCGTCGAGGATGTCGGCCTCGAGGAGCGCGAGGGAGCCGGCGGCGATCTCGAGGGCGAACGCGTCGCGCAGGTGGGCGACCATCCCCCGGTCGATCTCGACGGCGGTCACCCGGGCGCCGACGGAGAGGAGGCCGCCGGTGAGCAGGCCGAGCCCCGGACCGATCTCGAGAACGTGGCGCCCGGGCCCCGGATCAGCGGCGGCAAGGATCTCCTCGAGCACCTCCACGTCGGCGAGGAAGTTCTGGCTGAAGCGGTGCTGGGGGCGCAGGCCGACTGCCCGAAGCGTCCGCCGCACGGCCGCCGGGTCGAGGCGGATCGGCGGGCGCGGCACGCTCACCGGGTCCCCGCTCACCGGGACCTCACTCGATCCGCCCCGCCGTCCGCGTCCCGGGCGGCGGCATACGCACGGGCGGCGGCACCACGGGTCGGAGGCCGCCGCGTCTCGGGCGCACCGGCGGGGCGCGCGAGGGGCCAGGAGGCGCGGACGCCGAGGTCGAGACCCGCCCGCTCGCCGACAGCGAGCCGTCGGGCTCCCGCCGCCCCGATCATCGCCCCGTTGTCCGTGCAGAGCCCCGGCCGCGGCGCAACGAGCTCGATCCCGAACGCCGCCGTTCCACCGCCCAGTCGCGCCCGCAGGGCCCCGTTCGACGCGACCCCGCCCCCGACCACGATCGCCCGGGCGCCCTGTTCGCGTGCCGCCCGGAGGGTCTTCGTCGCGAGGACGTCCACGACGCTCTCCTGGAAGGCGGCTGCGAGCGCCGCGACCCGCCCCGGCGGCAGCACGCCGCCCTCTTCGGCTGGTGGCAGGCCCGCCGCGGCGAGCTCGGCCTCGACGATCCTCCGCAGCGCCGTCTTGAGCCCGGAGAAGCTGAAATCGGCGGTGCCGGGCAGCCAGGCACGGGGGAGACGCTCGGGCGTCCCCCGGGCCCCCTCGGCCGCGAGGGCGATCGCCGGCCCGCCGGGATAGCCGAGGCCGAGGAGCCGGCCCGCCTTGTCGAACGCCTCGCCGGCGGCATCGTCCACGGTCTCGCCGAGCAGGCGGTACTCGAGATGACCGGTCATCGCGACGAGGAACGTGTGCCCGCCCGAGACGACGAGGGCGACGAGCGGAAACGGCGGCTCCGGCCGCTCCGCCTCGCCGGGATCGAGGAGCCACGCCGCGTAGAGGTGTCCCTCGAGGTGATTGACCCCCACGAGCGGGACGTCGAGCGACCAGGCGAGCGCCTTCGCGTAGGAGAGCCCGACGAGGAGCGACCCGACGAGTCCGGGCCCCGCGGTCGCCGCGATCGCCCCCACGTCGGCAAGCGACGCGCCGGCGGCGGCGAGGGTCTCGTCGAGCGCAGGGTCGATCCAGCGGAGGTGCGCCCGCGCGGCGAGCTCGGGGACGATCCCGCCCGTGCCGGCGTGGAGCGCGACCTGGCTGGCGACCGCCTGCGCGACGATCCTCCGTGGCCCGTCGAGCAGGGCGATCCCGGTCTCGTCGCAGGACGACTCGATCGCGAGGAGGAGGCGGCCGCTCAACCGGGGACCTCGATCTCGGGAAGGGCGGCCAGCTCGGCGCGGCGTGTCGCCAGCCGGGCGACCATCGCCGGGCTCTCGAGCGGCTCCGTCGTCATGATGAGCGCGTCCTCGTGGTCGTCGCTGTAGTAGCGGGGGCGGATCCCGACCGGCCGGAAGCCGTACTTCTCGTAGAGCCGCCGCGCGGCGAGGTTCGAGAGCCGCACCTCGAGGGTCGCCTCGCGGGCCCGTCGCTCGATCGCGAGGTCGAGGAGCGCCACGAGGAGCCGTTCGCCGACGCGCCGGCGCCGCCACGCGGGGGTGACGGCGAACGTCGTCACGTGGGCCTCGTCCACGAGGAGCCAGATCCCCCCGTAGGCGATGAGCTCGCGGCCGGCCCGCACGACGAGGTAGTGAGCGAGGCGGTTCGTCTCCAGCTCGTTGCGGTACGCATAGGCCGGCCAGGGAGTAGTGAAGCTGGCCTTCTCGATCGCATGGACGACCGCGAGGTCCGCGGGCGTCATCGCGTCCACGACGAGCCTCACGGGCGGGCGGGCGACCATGCCACCTCCCCGACGACTCCCGTCACGCCGCGCGGCAACGTCACGTACTCGGGCGCCAGGGTCGTGCTGTCGTCCTCGCCGGCGCGGAGACGCGCACAGCCGAGCGCGAGGAGCGCGGCCGCGAGCCCGTCCACGGCGACCGCACCGCGGGAGAGGGCCTTCGCGGCGGCGCGCCCATCCAAGTCGACGGCGACGAGGACGCCGGCGGCGCCCTCTCGCTCCTCGAGGCCGACGTCCGACGAGGCGGCCAGGCGGGCCACGCCGTCGCGCACGAGGTAGCTGCCGGTCCGGCCGGCGGGCAGG
>JBBSAS010000244.1:0-3379 GCA_038252055.1 Candidatus Limnocylindrales bacterium | reverse complement strand
TCGCGCGGGGCGAGCTCGCAGCGCGGTCCGAGGACGGCTGAGCGATGGAGGTGGCCGTCTTCCTGGGCCTTGTCGCCCTTGTGGCGCTTGGTGGCATCGGCATCGGCCTCTTCCTCGCGCCGCGGCTCACCGGATGGGACGCGCAGCGGGCCCGCAACGAAGTGCCGGAGGAGGGCGAGGTCGCCTACGATGGGGGCGTGGGCGATCCGCAGCACAGCACGCACACGGACGTCGTCGAGGGGAGCGGCGCGCACGCAGGAGACGACGATGAATGACGAGGCCACAGGCCCGCTCGATGAGCTGACGTTCGATGCTGCCCTGGCGGAGCTCGAGCGGACTGTCGCCGAGCTCGAGGCGGGCGGGCTGCCCCTCGAACGGACGATCGCACTCTACGAGCGCGGCGTTGCCCTCCAGCAGCGCTGCGAGCGACTCCTCGGCGACGCCGAGCTGCGCGTCCGCCGGCTCGTCGAGGGCGCCAGGGGAGCGCTCGCCGAGGCCGAGCTGCGGGGCGACGAGGCGACCTGAGGCGGCCACGCCTCGGCGAGGCGGCAGGACTGTTGGGAGCGCGTCGGTCGGGCTGCCGGGAGCGCGTCGGCCCGGTGCGGCCGAGCGCGGTAGACTCGCCCGGGCCCCCGCGACCGCTGCGGTTGGCGGCATCCGGGCGGTCCGCCGGCGCGAAGAGCCGGCTGGGGCAGACGGGACGCCGATCCCGGCAGCCGCCGACCGAGCAACCGAGCAGCGACCGAGGACAGAGCGTGGCGATCCTGCCGACCATCACCGGCCCGGCCGATATCCGCGGCCTCCGCGAACGTGACCTCTTCACCCTCGCGGAGGAGATCCGGGAGACGATCATCGCCACCGTCGCGAAGACGGGCGGCCATCTCGGCTCGTCCCTCGGGGTCGTGGAGATCACCCTCGCCCTCCACCGGATCCTCGACTCCCCGCGCGAGCCGATCGTCTGGGATACCGGCCACCAGGCCTACCCCCACAAGCTGATCACCGGTCGCTACGAGCGCTTCGGGACGCTCCGCCAGCTCGGAGGGATCGGCGGCTTCCCCCGCCGCTCGGAGAGCGAGCACGACGTCTTCGATGGCGGGCACGCAGGGACCGGCCTCTCGATCGCCGCCGGTCTCGCGACGGCCCGGGACATCCGCCACGGCCTGGAGCGGATCGCGGTCGTCGTCGGCGACGCCGCCCTGATGAGCGGGCTCTCGTTCGAGGCCCTCAACGACCTCGGCCATCGACGCACCCAGATCCTCATCGTCCTCAACGACAACGAGATGTCGATCAGCCAGTCGGTCGGCGCCCTCTCGAGCTACCTGTCGGAGATCAAGCTCTCGAACGCCTGGAAGCAGTCGAAGGGCGCCTACGACCGGACCGTCGAGCGGGTGCCGCTCGTCGGGCCGACCGCGCTCGAGCTGTCGCGGCGCTTCCGGAAGTCGATCGTCAGCTTCGCTCAGCCCGGCCAGCTCTTCGAGGACCTCGGGATCACGTACGTGGGAGTGGTCCCCGGCCACGACCTGCGAGCGCTCGACCGGACGTTCCGGAGCGCCCTCGACCTCGGCGTCCCGGTCCTCGTCCACGTCCGGACGCAGAAGGGCCGTGGCTACCACCCGGCCGAGAAGGACCGGATCGGTTTCCACGGAGCGGCCCTGCCACCGATGAGCGACCCGCACCCGGTGCGCACCGGCGCGGCCTCGAGCCCGTTCGGGGCGGGCGAGATCTCGGCGAAGCCCGCGGCCGACGCGGTGCCGGGGACGAACGGGGATGCCGTTCGCCCGGCGGATCGACCCGCGCCCCGCGTGCCGAACTACACGAGCTTCTTCGCCCGCGAGGTCGTGGCGGCGGCGCGAGAAGACCGCAGGATCGTGGCGATCACCGCCGGGATGCCCACGGGGACCGGGCTGAACCTCTTCCAGGCGGAGTTCCCCGACCGCTTCGTGGACGTGGGGATCGCGGAGCAGCATGCCGTGGCGCTCGCGACGGGGATCGCGATGGGGGGCGGCCGCCCGGTCGTCGCGATCTACGCGACGTTCCTCCAGCGGGCCTTCGACCAGATCGTCCACGACGCCTGCCAGAACGACCAGCCGGTCCTCCTCGGGGTGGATCGGGCGGGCCTCGTCGGCGAGGACGGGACGAGCCACCAGGGGATGTTCTCGTTCGCCGCGCACCGCCAGATCCCCAACCTCGTCATCGCGGCCCCGAAGGACGAGCAGGAGCTCCGCTCGCTCGTGCGGACCGCCCTCGCCCAGGAGCACCCGTTCGCCCTCAACTACCCGCGTGACGCGGGTTTCGGCGTCCCGGAGCACGAGCCGGAGCTCCTTCCCGTCGGCCGGGGCGAGGTGCTCCGGGAGGGGAGCGACGTCCTCCTCGTCGCTTTCGGCCCGATCGTCCACCGGGCCGAGGAGGCGGCCGATGCGCTCGCCGACGAGGGCTGGTCGGCCGGCGTTATCAACGCCCGGTTCGCGAAACCGCTCGACCGCCAGCTGATCCTCGACCAGGCCCGCGGGAAGCGGCTCGTCGTCACCCTCGAGGAGAGCACGACGATCGGGGGCTTCGGCTCCGGGGTCCTCGAGGCGCTCGAGGAGGCACGGCTCGTGGATCCGGCCTTCCGCGACGTGGCCCTGCGGATCGTCGGAATCCCGGGGGACCGGTTCGTCGATCACGGTTCGGTCGCGGATCTCCGTCGCCTCATCCGGCTGGACACGCCGGGGATCGTCGCCCAGGTCCGCGAGACGCTCGCGACGCTCGGCGCGACGCCGGCCCGGGCCCGGCGCGAGGGCGTGCCCGCGAGCTGACATGGCCGGGACGCACAGCTCCACGGGTCCGCGCCCGGGATCCGCGCCGACCGCGATGATCCGCGGTGCAGCGGGCCGTGGCATGATCGCGCGGTGACACGCTCGACCGCGCCTTCCCGGCCATCCCGCGCAGCCCGCGTCCGGCTCGACCAGCTCCTCGTCGAGCGTGGCCTCGCGGAGACCCGGACGCGGGCCCAGGCGCTCCTCATGGCCGGCCGCGTCCGGGTCGGCACCGGCGACGGCGCCCGCGCCGACCGGAAGCCCGGCGACCTCGTGGCCGCGGAGATCGAGGTTCGGGTCGCCACGCCCCTTCCGTTCGTTTCGCGCGGTGGGGAGAAGCTGTCCGGCGCGCTCGATGCCTTTGGGGTCGATCCGGCCGGGCGGATCTGCCTCGACGTCGGCGCCTCGACGGGCGGCTTCACCGACGCGCTCCTCCAGCGGGGCGCCCTCCGCGTCCACGCGATCGACGTGGGGCGAGGCCAGCTCGCAGAGTCGCTGCGCCGCGACCCACGGGTCGTCTCCCGGGAGCGCCTGAATGCGCGCGACCTCGTGCCGGCGGTGCTCGGTGAGCCGGTCTCGCT
>JBBSAS010000243.1:0-3429 GCA_038252055.1 Candidatus Limnocylindrales bacterium | reverse complement strand
CGCCAGCCCCGGGTCAGCGAGCACGTGGCCCCCCTACGCGGGGCGCCGGCGCCGGAGCACCTTCTCGAGCTCGACCGCTGCGAACGCCGCGGTGGAGGCGACGAGGACGACCGCCAGCTCGAGCGGTCCGAGCGCCTCGGTGACGAAGATCGGCTGGAGCGCGGGGACGTAGATGAGCGCCAGCTGGACGAGGAGCGTGCCGCCAACCGCGAGCGCGAGCGGGCGGTTCGACCCGAAGCCAAGCGTGAAGACGCTCAGGCGTTCCGAGCGGACCGCGAGCGCATTGCCGAGCTGGAGGAGCGCGAGCGTCGAGAAGACCATTGTCTGCCAGTGCCAGCCGGCGTCGAGCGCGACCGCCTGGATCGCGAGGACCACCGCGGCCATCAGGAGGCCGACCCAGAGCGCCTGGCGCCAGAGGCCGGCCCCGAGGATCGACTCGCCCGACGGGCGCGGCGGCCGGCGCATCGCGTCGGGCTCGACCGGCTCGACCCCGAGGGCGAGCGCCGGGAGGCCGTCGGTCACCAGATTGATCCACAGGATCTGGACCGCGAGGAGCGGGATCGGCAGGCCGAGGAACGGCGCCAGGAACATCACCCAGACCTCGGCCGAGTTCGTGGTCAGGAGGTAGCGGACGAAGCGCCGGATGTTGTCGTAGATCCGGCGGCCCTCCTCGACGGCGTCCACGATCGTCGAGAAGTCGTCGTCGGCGAGGACCATGTCGGCGGCTTCCTTGCTGACCTCCGTCCCGGTGATCCCCATCGCGACCCCGATGTCGGCCAGGCGCAGCGCCGGCGCGTCGTTGACCCCGTCGCCGGTCATCGCGACGACCGCGCCGCGGGCGCGCCACGCTTCGACGATCCGGAGCTTCTGCTCGGGGTTCATCCGGGCGTAGACGGCGACGCGGTCGACCCGGGTTTCGAACGCCGCGTCGTCGAGGGCGTCGAGCTCGACGCCGGTGAGGGTTTCGCCGCCGGGCTCGAGAATGCCGATCCGGCGGGCGATCGCGGTGCCCGTCAGCGGATGGTCGCCGGTGATCATGATCGGGGTGATGCCGGCGGCCCGGCAGGCGGCGATCGAGTCGCGCGACGCGGGGCGCGGCGGATCGGCCATCGCGACGAGCCCGGCGAGCCGGAGGCGGCCCTCGGCGTGGTCGAGGTCGTCGGGGACCGAGCCGATCTGGCGCTCGGCGAGGGCCAGGACGCGGTACCCATCGGCGGCGTAGCGCGCCGCGGCCGACTCCGCCTCCGCGACGAGCGGCGCATCGGCCGGGTCGAGGAGCGGCACCAAGGCCTCGATCGCACCCTTCGATGCGACCCAGACACGGTCGCCGGACGCGTGGAGGGTCGTCATCCGGCGGCGGGCGGCGTCGAACGTGAGTTCTTCGACGCGGGGGTGCGCGGCAAGGAGCGCGGAGGCGAAGACGCCGCGCTTGCCGGCGAAGGCGAGGAGGGCGCCCTCGGTGGGATCGCCGGTGATCGACCACTCGCCGCCGGCGCGCCCCGGCCCGCGTAGCGTGGCGTCGTTGCAGGCGACGGCGATCCGGGCCAGGCGATCGAGGGCGGCCTCGGCCGCGGGATCGAGGGCGCCGTCGGGATCGATGGGAGTAGTGGCCGCGGGCTCGGCGGCGGCGGGCTCTGCGGCGACCGCGGGCTCGGCGGCGTGGCCTGCCAGCGTCGGTTCGACGGCCGGGTCCGGTGCGATCGAGCCGTCGGGGGCGTACCCGTCGCCGGCCACGACGAAGGCAGCGGCCGGCGTCCAGGCCCGCTCGACGAGCATCCGGTTCTCGGTGAGCGTGCCCGTCTTGTCGGAGCAGATCACGGTCACCGAGCCCAGCGTCTCGACCGCGGGGAGCTTCCGTACGAGCGCGTTCCGCCGCGCCATCCGCCGGGCGCCGAGGGCCAGCGCCACGGTGACCACCGCCGGCAGACCCTCGGGGATCGCCGCCACGGCCAGGCTGACCGCGACGAGGAACATCGTCTCCGGCGACTCGCCCCGGGCGACCCCGGCCGCGAAGACCGCGGCGCAGACCGCGAGGGCGAGCACCGCGAGCGCTTTCCCGAGCGTCGAGAGGCGGCGCTGGAGCGGCGTCTGGCCTCTGGCGTGCTCCTGGAGGAGCTCGGCGACGCGGCCGAGGGCGGTCGACATGCCGGTGGCGAGGACGATCCCCGCGCCGCGCCCATATGTCACAGCCGTCCCGTTGAAGGCGACGTTCCGCTGGTCGGCCAGGACGCCCTCAGGCACCCCGAGGAGCGGCTCGACGGTCTTCTCCGCCGGCTCCGATTCGCCGGTCAGGGCCGCCTCGTTGATCCGCAGCGCCCGCGCCTCAGCGAGCCGGAGGTCGGCCGTCACGATGTCGCCGGCCTCGAGGCGGACGAGATCCCCGGGGACCACCTCGGGCGCCGGGACGAGGAGCGTCTCGCCACCCCGGACCACGCGGGCCGTTGGGCTGGCCATCCGCTTGAGGGCGTCGAGGGCCTGCTCGGCGCGGTACTCCTGGACGAAGCCGACGATCCCGTTGAGGACGACGATCGCGAGGATGACGACGGTGTCCTTGAGGTCGCCGAGGAGGGCGGTGATGACCGCCGCTGCCATGAGGACCACGATCATCGCGTTCGTGAACTGCTCGAGGAGGAGGCGCCAAGGCGGCTTACGCCGGCGCTCGACGAGCTCGTTGCGCCCGTACCGGAGGAGGCGGGCGGCGGCTTCCTCCGGGGCGAGGCCGGCGGTCAGGTCGCTCTCGAGCGCGATCGCGACCTCGGGGGCCGCGAAGGCCCAGGGTCGTTCGCGGGGAGAGTCGAGATCGGAAGGCATGCTCCTTACAGGATCGCGCGGGCGCGCCGGCCGGGCGAGGGTGGGCCGACCCGACGGATGGGGCCGAACGTCCCGACCGGACCTCCGAAGGAACCGATCCGGGCTCTCACGGCGCGAAACGTCGGCGCTGGCGATACTGCATCGACGACAAGGAGATGCCATGACCGCCAACTTCCCACCCCGGATCACGCCCTGGCTCTGGTTCGACGATCAAGCGGAGGAAGCCGCGACCTTCTACACGTCGATCTTCGAGAATTCGCGGATCGTGAGCATCAGCCGCTATCCCGACGCCGGCCAGGATGTCCACGGCCGCGCCGCAGGGTCGGTGATGTCGGTCACCTTCGAGCTCGCCGGACAGCGTTTGCCGCCCTCAACGGCGGGCCGATGTTCCACTTCACGGAGGCCGTCTCGTTCCTCGTCCGCTGCGAGACCCAGGAGGAGGTGGACGTCCTCTGGGAGAAGCTCGGCGAGGGCGGCGATCCGGATGCCCGGCAGTGCGGCTGGCTCAAGGACCGCTACGGCCTCTCCTGGCAGATCGTCCCGGCGGCGATGGAGGGCCTGACCAGCGACCCCGACCCGGAGGCGAACCGGCGGGTCATGGAGGCGATGCTGGCGATG
>JBBSAS010000242.1:0-3442 GCA_038252055.1 Candidatus Limnocylindrales bacterium | reverse complement strand
GGGCGCCACGACCGCCGAGGCGACCCGGGTGATGGGCACGTTCCTGCGCGACGTCATCGAGCGCAACCAGGAGACGTTCCGGCTGTTCGGGCCCGACGAGACGACGTCGAACCGGCTCGGCGCGGTGTTCGAGGTGACAGACCGCCAGTTCGACGGCGAGATCCTGGCGACGGACGAGAGCCAGGCCCCCGAGGGCCGGGTGATGGAGATGCTCTCCGAGCACCAGTGCCAGGGCTGGCTCGAGGGGTACCTCCTGACCGGCCGGCACGGCCTCTTCAACTGCTACGAAGCCTTCATCCACATCATCGATTCGATGTTCAACCAGCACGCCAAGTGGCTGAAGGTCACCCGCGAGATCCCCTGGCGGCGGCCGATCGCATCGCTCAACTACCTCCTGAGCTCGCTCGTCTGGCGCCAGGACCACAACGGCTTCTCCCACCAGGACCCCGGCTTCATCGACCACGTCGTGAACAAGAAGTCCGACGTGATCCGGGTCTACCTGCCGCCCGACGCGAACACGCTCCTCTCGGTGACCGACCACTGCCTGCGCAGCCGCCACTACGTCAACGTCATCGTGGCCGGCAAGCAGCCCGCGCCGAACTGGCTGTCGATGGAGCAGGCGATCTTCCACTGCACCCGCGGGATCGGGATCTGGGACTTCGCCAGCAACGACCAGGGCGGCGAGCCCGACGTCGTCATCGCCTGCGCCGGCGATGTCCCGACCCTCGAGGCGCTCGCAGCGGTGAGCCTCATCCGGGAGCACCTGCCCGAGCTGAAGGTCCGCTTCGTCAACGTCGTCGACCTGATGCGACTCCAGCCCGCCTCGGAGCATCCCCACGGGATGTCGGACTCCGAGTTCGACTCCCTGTTCACGACCAACAGGCCGATCGTCTTCGCCTACCACGGCTATCCCTGGCTGATCCACCGCCTGACCTACCGACGGACGAATCACGCCAACCTCCACGTCCGCGGCTACAAGGAGGAGGGCACGACGACCACGCCGTTCGACATGGTCATGCTCAACGATCTCGACCGCTTCCACCTCGTCATCGATGTCATCGACCGGGTGCCCGGCCTCGGACCGCGGGCCGCCCACGTCCGCCAGCTCATGGTGGACAAGCGGATCGAGGCCCGGGCCTGGACGCGCCTCGAGGGCGAGGACGCGCCCGAGATCCGTGGCTGGACCTGGCCGGGCGGCACCGGCGTCACGGCGTGACCGCGCCCGGCGAGGTGACCGCGCCCGGGGAGGAGACCGCGCCCGAGACCGCCGCCGCGACGGTGCGGGGGGCGCCGCCCGGCGGCGGGCGGATCCTCGTCGTCAACGCGGGCTCGAGCAGCCTGAAGCTGCGCGTGCTCGACGCGAACGATGGGGCGGTGGCCGGCGCCGACCTGCCCGCGCCTCGAGGGTCGGCGGACGCCGGCGCGGTCGCGGAGGCGATCCGTGGGTTCGGGAAGGTCGACGCCGTCGGCCACCGGATCGTCCACGGCGGGACGCGGTACGACGGCCCGGTCCTCCTCGACGACGAGGTGGAGGCGAACCTGCGGGCCCTCACCGACCTGGCCCCGCTCCACCAGCCGAAGTCGCTCGCGGCCCTCGCCGCGGTGCGGGCGGCCCTGCCCGACGTCCCGGCCGTCGCCTGCTTCGACACCGCCTTCCACGCCGCCATGCCCGACGCGGCGACGACCTATGCGATCCCGCCCGAGTGGCGGAAGCGCTGGGCTCTCCGCAAGTACGGCTTCCACGGCCTGTCGCACGCGTATGCCGCCCGGCGGGCCGCGGAGATGGTCGGTCGGGGCGCGGCAGGGCTCCGGATCGTCACCTGCCACCTGGGTGCCGGCGCTTCGCTCGCGGCGATCCGGGACGGCCGATCAGTGGACACGACGATGGGCTTCACGCCCCTCGATGGCCTCGTGATGGCGACCCGTTCGGGAAGCATCGACCCGGGCCTCGTCCTCTGGCTCGAGGAGCACGTGGGGATGCCGCCCGCCGAGCTCGCGGCCACCCTCGAGCATCGCTCCGGGCTCCTCGGGCTCGCCGGCACGGCGGACATGCGGGAGGTCCTCGCCGCGGAGGCGGCCGGCGACGAGGCGGCGACGCTGGCGCTCGGCGTCTACCTCCACCGTCTCCGCGCCTCGATCGCGGCGATGGTCGCCGCCCTCGGCGGCCTCGACGTCCTCGTCTTCACCGGCGGCGTCGGCGAGAACGCGCCGGCGATCCGGGCACGAACGGCGTCCGGCTTGGCGTTCCTCGGCGTGACCCTCGATCCGGCCGCCAACGAGGCCTCCCGGGACGACGCGGAGATCGGCGTTCCGGGAGATCCGGGAGATCCGGCCGCCCCGGGCGCCGCCGACACGCCGGCGAGTCCGGGCGGCCCGGTCCGGACCTTCGTCATCCGCTCCCGCGAGGACCTCGAGATCGCCCGCCAGGTGCGTGCCGTCCTCGGCGCGGATGGCCGCGCGCCCCAGGCCGACCCGTCAGACCGCGGGCAGACCCGGTAGCGGATCGGTTCCGGGCGCCGTCATCGAGCGGACGGCCACGACAAGGCAGGCCGTCATGAGGACGGCCGAGGCCAGGCACCAAGCACAGGTCGCCCCGATGACGAACGGCTCGAGCGTCGTGAGGTAGACCGAGAATGCGGTGCCGCCGGCCGTTATCGCGAGGAGGAGCCACCGGGCGGCCCGGGCACGCACCGGCCCTGCGCGCGTGCCGACGACCCAGACGGCGAGGATCGCGCCGTAGCCCGCGATCCCCAGCCAGCCGATCGGCAGCACGCCGAAGAGGCGCGCGTACTCGCTCTGCTGGACGGTATTGCAGTCGCCGACCGGGCCGCAGACCGCATCCACGGCGGCCGTCTCGACATAGGCGAGGTAGGCAGCGACGACGAGCCCGGCGATCGCAAGCACCGGAATGAGCGACGCCGGGGGCCCGGCGACAAGCCCGGAGAGCCCGACGGCCCGTGCCCGGACGACGACCCAGGCGAGCGCGGCGAGCATCCCCGCGAGCACCACGAGGGCCAGGGCGTTGCCGGACGGATCGCGGCCCAGCCGGTCGAGCGGGCCGTCGCCCGGGGTCGCGCTGCCGGGGTCGGGCGCGGGCGCCGGGTCGGGCGCGGGCGCCAGGTCGGCGCTGGCGATCGCGGTCGGCAGGGGAGCGTCGGCCGATCCGACGGGTGCCGGGGACGCCTCCGGGGGCAACGCGGCCGCGAGGCCGGGGATCTCCGGCCATCCGACGCCGCCGGCCGCAAGGAGCTCGTCGATGAGCGGCGGGAAGAGGGAGGGGATCTCGCCCGAGCCGACGAGAGCCCGGTCGCCGACGATGAGCGTCGGGACGCCCTGCCGATCCTCGAGGCCGAACGCCATGACGGCCGACCCGTAGAGGGCCATCCCCTGCTCCGTCGTGATATCGACGAGGACGATCTGCAGCTGGTCGCCGTGCTCCTCG
>JBBSAS010000241.1:0-3442 GCA_038252055.1 Candidatus Limnocylindrales bacterium | reverse complement strand
GTTCCGCTCGTCCTCGTGATCGCGGTCTCGACGTTCGGCCTCTGGTGGCTCCTCGGCCCGGAGCCGAAGGTGACCCTGGCCCTGGCGGCGTTCATCGCCGTGGTCGTCGTCGCCTGCCCCTGCGCGATGGGCCTGGCCACGCCGACCGCGATCATGGTCGGGACCGGGCGGGGCGCGGAGGCCGGGATCCTCGTCCGCGGCGGCGAGGCCCTCGAGAACGCCCACCGCGTTAGCGCCGTGATCTTCGACAAGACCGGGACACTCACCCGGGGCCGCCCGGCCGTGGCCGAGGTTCTGCCCGCCGGCGACCTGGCGGCCGACGATCTGCTCCGTCTCGCCGCCGCCGTCGAGGCCGGCTCCGAGCACCCCCTCGCGGGGGCGATCCTCCTCGCGGCGCGCGAGCGCGGGCTCGCCTTCCCCGGTGGCGAGGGGTTCGCGGCCACGGCCGGCGGCGGGGCCGAGGCGACGGTGGATGGCCGGACCGTCCTCGTCGGGAGCGCCCGCTTCCTCGCCGAGCGGGGCGTGGAGCCGGGCGACCTGGTCGCCCTCGGCGACGCTCAGGCCGCGGTCGGGCGCACGCCCGTCTTCGTCGCCGCGGACGGTGTGCCGGTCGGCCTGATCGCGATCGCCGACCCGGTCAAGCCCGAGTCGGCCGAGGCCGTCCGGGCTCTCGCAGCGGCCGGCATCGAGGCCTGGCTCGTGACCGGCGATCACCGCGCCACCGCCGAGACAGTCGCGGCGCAGGTGGGGATCCCCGCCGAGCGCGTCCGGGCCCAGGTGCTGCCCGGCGACAAGGCCGCCGTGGTGGACGAGCTGCGGGCCCGGGGCAAGGTCGTGGCGATGGTCGGCGACGGGATCAACGACGCCCCCGCGCTCGCCGCCGCGGATCTCGGCGTGGCGATCGGGACCGGCGCGGACGTCGCGATCGAAGCGTCCGACATCACCCTCGTCGGCGGCGACCCGCGCGGGGTCGTGGCGGCGATCGCCCTCTCGCGCCGGACGATGGCGGTCATCCGCCAGAACCTGTTCTGGGCCTTCGCCTACAACGTCGCCCTCATCCCGATCGCGATGGGCGCCCTCTACCCGCTCTTCGGGATCACCCTGAACCCGGCGATGGCGGCCGGGGCGATGGCGCTCTCGTCGGTGTCGGTCGTCTCGAACTCGCTTCGCCTCCGCGGCTACGACCCGCGGCCGTCCGCCGTGGTCGCGGCGGCCCGTCACCGGACGCTGACGCGGGTGCGGGACGTCGCCTACCTCGCCGTGATCGCCGGCCTCGCGATCGGTGTGGCCGCCGCGGTCATCGGCGCGAACCGCTGGCTCGACGCGAACGCCGTGCCGGTCGAGGTCCGTGCGTCCGCGCTGGGCCAGCCGGCCCCGATCTACCAGGTGGCCGCCGGCGAGCAGGTCCGGGTCACCTTCGTCAACGACGCCGACGCCCTCTACCTCTGCACCCTGCCGGGAGCCCCGCGGGTGGAGCTGAACCCCCGGCCGGGCCAGGACCAGGCGACCCGCTTCTCGCTCGGCGACCCGGGCCGCTTCACCCTCGGCTGCGCTCCCCTCGGGCAGGCGGCGGCGGACATGAGCGGAATGGGCGCCGGGACCTCGCTGCCGGGGGTGATCTTCGACGTCCGCTGAGGCCGATCGAAGCGCCGGTCAGCGCGGCTCGCGCAGCGGGTTCAGGTGGCCGTCGGACCAGGTGGCGTACGCGGAGGCGATGTCCTCGTCGTCGCGCCAGAGCGTGGACCAGATCGGGGCGTCCAGCGTCGTCCAGTCGATGCGTGCGTCGCCGTCGGACTCCACGGTGCAGGAGAGCGTCCCCCGCGTCTCGCCGAAGATCCCGAAGAGCCCGTCGTCGCTCCACGAGGAGACGGCCTCCTGCCCCGCCTCGCACCGGCCGCCCGGTGCCACGGCGGCCTGGGCCACGAACGCCTTCCAGCGGGCCGTCATCGTCGGCTCGTCACGGTAGAGGATGTAGCGAACGAGCTTCGCGGCGGTGTCCTGGCAGAGGAGCGCGGCGAGCTCCGCGCTCGAGCGCAGGGGCCGGGACTCGCAGCTGTCGCGCACGCCCCGGGGGAGCCAGGCGCGCAGCTGGGCGACGTCCTCGGGGCGGGCCAGGCGCGGTGTCGGGGTCGGAGACGGGGTGGGCTCCGGCGTCGGCGTCGGCGTCGGGCTGGGGGTCGGGCTCGGGCTCGGCGTCGGCGGGGGCGTGGGTTCGACGAGGGCGAACGATGGATCGCCTGAGGCGCCTGGGCCGGGCGTCACCTGGCCGGCGAGGAGGAGTCCGGCGCCGATCCCGGAGCCGGCGGCGAGGATCACGAGGAGGACGGCTCCGATGGCCCGTGCCGCCATCCCAGCGAACGAGCGGCGGCGCCGGGGCGGGGGCATGCGCGATGCGACGCCCGCGACGCCCGCCGCGGTTGCGGCTGTGGCCGCGGGCGCCGGTGCCGGCGACGGGGGTCGGGCGACGGCCGTCGTGTGGACCGATGCCGACGGTACTGCTGCCGCGGGCTCCGAGGATGCCGCGAGCGCGGACCGGGCGGCGGCGATGAGCGCGCCTGCGGTCGGGAAGCGGGCCGCGGGCTCCTTGGCCAGCGCCCGGGCCACCACCGGGTCGAGCGCCGTCGGGAGTCCCGCGCCGCGTCCGGAGATCGCCGGCGGGTCGGCGTGGACGTGGGCCCAGAGGGCGGCCTCGTACGTGTCCCGGGGATACGGCGGTGTCCCCGTGAGCAGGTTGACGAGCACGCAGCCGAGGGCGTAGACGTCGGCTCGCGATGCGAGCGCCGGGTCCGGGGCGGCCGCGGCGTCGGCGGCGAACTGCTCGGGCGCCATGTACGCGGGCGTTCCCATCGGGCCGAGCGTCAGGGCGGTGACCCCGGCGCTCGCGGCTCGCTTCGTGAGGCCGAAGTCGGTCAGGTAGGGCACGCCGCGTGCGTCGAGGCGGATGTTCGCCGGGGTGACGTCGCGGTGGACGATCCCCTGGGCATGGGCGACGTCGAGGGCGTCGGCGATCGGGGCCAGCAGCGCGAGGGCCTCGGCCGGGGGGAGGGGTCCGCGCGTGCGGGCGACCTCGGCGAGGTCCGGCCCGTCGAGGTACCGCATCGCGAGGTAGAGCTGGTCCTCCCATTCGCCCGCGGCGTGGATCGGAACCACGTTGGGGTGCTCGAGCGCGGCCAGGGCGTCGACCTCGCGGAGGAACCGCTCGCGGTACGCGGGATCGGCGGCCAGGGCCGGCGCGATCAGCTTGAGGGCGATTCGCCGGTGGGGCCGCCGCTCCGTCGCGAGATAGACGACGCCCATCCCACCCCGGGCGAGGACGGCGTCGACCTGGTACCCGGCGAACGTGCTTCCGGGAGGGAGCGGCGTGATCACGAGACCTCCTGCGACCCGCGGTCCGGATCGCCCGCGGAGTATCGCACCAGACGTCGATCCGGTCGATCGACCG
>JBBSAS010000240.1:0-3455 GCA_038252055.1 Candidatus Limnocylindrales bacterium | reverse complement strand
CCGTGCCCGAACCCTGTCCGCTACTGCTGGGGGCGATACGGCGACAGCATGGGGCGGAAGATCGCCCAGGATCCGGGGAGCACCGCCCGGGACCCGGGGAGCACCGTCCGGGACCCGGGGAGCACCGCGCGGGACCCGGGGAGCACCGCCCGGGATCCGGGGAGCACCGCCCGGGACCCGGGGAGCACCGCCCGGGATCCGGGGAGCACCGCCCGGGACCCGGGGAGCACCGCGCGGGCCTGGCGGCTCGCGGCCGGCGGTCCGGGCCGGCGGGATCTCCGACGACAAGGGCGGACCAGGGGACTCCCCGGTGAGCGTGGCCTGGCTGGCCGGGGGCGGGTCGCCCCCGGCGCGCGGCGGCAGCACCGTGGGGATGTCGCCATGGGAGCGCTGGCTCGAGCTCTGCGCCCG
This sequence comes from Candidatus Limnocylindrales bacterium, assembly GCA_038252055.1. GTDB lineage: Bacteria > Chloroflexota > Limnocylindria > Limnocylindrales > CSP1-4 > CTSoil-043. The sequence continues at coordinate 3,044 of JBBSAS010000240.1, read as the reverse complement.
GATCGACGGCTTCCCCCGCCACCTCTCCATTCACGCCGGGGGGATGCTCGTGACGGCCGCCCCGCTCATCGACATCGCGCCCCTGGAGCGGGCGACGATGCCCGGGCGCGTCGTCGTCCAGTTCGACAAGCGCGACGTCGAGGCCCTGAAGCTCATCAAGCTCGACCTGCTCGGGCTCGGGATACTCGCCGCGATCGACGAGACCGTCCAGCTGATCGAGCACGACTGCGCCGTCTGCGTCGACCTCGACCGGCTCCCGGAGGAGATTCCCGAGGTCTTCGCCATGCTCGGGGCCGCCGACACCGTGGGCGTCTTTCAGGTCGAGAGCCGGGCCCAGATGCAGACCCTCCCAAAGTCCCGCCCCAACTGCCTCGACGACCTCGTGGTGGAGGTCGCGATCATCCGGCCGGGCCCGATCCAGGGCAACGCCGTCCATCCTTACCTCCGCCGCAAGCAGGGCCTGGAGGCGGTGACCTACCTCCACCCGAGTCTCGAGCCGATCCTGCGCGATTCGCTCGGCGTGATCCTCTACCAGGAGCAGGTGATGCGGATCGCGATCGAGGTCGGGGGCTTTTCCCCGGCCGAGTCGGACGGCTTCCGGCGGGCGATGGGCACCTGGCGCTCGACCGCCGAGATGGAGAAGCTCCACGGTCGGTTCGTGGACGGCTGCGTGACCGCCCGGGGAATGACGCGCGATGACGCCGAGGAGCTCTACCGACGGATCGCCGGGTTCGCCAGCTTCGGCTTCGCCAAGAGCCATGCCGCCGCCTTTGCCCGGACCGCCTACGAGTCGTCGTTCCTCAAGCTCTTCTATCCGGCCCAGTTCCTCGTCGGGCTCGTCAACGCCCAGCCGATGGGGTTCTACCCGGTGGAGGTCCTCGTCAACGACGCGAAGCGCCACGGTGTGGCGGTCCTCCCCGTGGACGTCAATGCCTCGGGTCACCGGACCACGACCGAGTGGGTCGGGCGGCCGGGTTGGGCGCTGGCGGGGGAGGCCGGCGACGACGGGCGCCGTGACCGTGACCCGGGCGAGCCGCTCCCGCCGGGGGCGGGGATCGCATCACGGCCACGGCCCGTCCGCTCGCCGGCGTGCGTGATCCCGGGCCACGCTGTCCGCGAGCGCTGGACGCCCGAGAGCACGGTCGGCTGGGGCGTCCGGCTGGGGTTGCACCTGGTGAAGGGGATCGGGGAGGAGCAGGCAGCCCACCTTGACGCCGAGCGGGCGCGGGGCCCGTACCGTTCGCTCGCAGACGTGGTCGAGCGGACCGGCCTGCCCGAGGAGGTCATCGAGCGGCTGATCCGGGCCGGGGCGCTCGACTCGCTGGGGCGGCCGCGCCGCGAGCTCCTCTGGCAGCTCCGCGAGACGGCGCGGCCGGCGAAGGGGGCGCCCAGGGGCGGCGGCAGGGTCGCGGGACGGCCGCTGGACCTGCGCCTGCCGGCGACGCCGGCCCCGGAGCTCCCGCCGATCTCGGAGCTCGAGCGCCTGGGCGACGCCTACGCGATCCTCTCGCTCGATGCCCGGCGCCAGGTCGTGACCCTCTTCCGGCCCGCGCTCGACGCGCTCGGCGCCGTGATGAACGCCGCCCTCGCCGAGCTGCGGCCGGGGCCAGTCCGGATCGGCGGGCTGGTGGTCACCCGGCAGCACCCGATGACCGCGCGGGGGACCGTCTTCCTGGCTCTCGAGGATGAGACCGGGATGGCCAACGTCACCCTGTGGCCCGACACCTGGGCCCGCCTGCGGGGCGTCGTCCGGCGGAACGCGCTCCTCGTCGTGGAGGGGACGCTCCAGCGGGAGTCGAACGTCGTCAACGTCGTTGCCCGCGACGTTCGCCCGCTCGTCGACGAGGCGCGGCGGGTCGGCGGGCCGGGCCGGGCTGCCGGGGTGCGCCAGCTCGGCCAGGCCGGCATGCGCCGCTTGGGCTGACACGGCCCCCGAGCGGGCGCCACGAGCCCGAGGCCTCGCCGATCCGCGCAGCCCGGGACCGACGACAGCCCCGCGAGCTGACGGTGCGGGCGCCCGTGTCAGCGGCGGCGCGGCGCCTCGCGCTGGGGCGAGGAGAGGTTGAGGAAGCGCCGGTAGAAGCCGGCGAACGCCCCAATCGCAATGCCGAAGATCGGTGCGGTGATCAGCACGTTCTGGGCATAGGCGACCTTCTGGCCCGCCTCGACGGCGTAGGTGAAGCCGAGGGGCGTCGCCAGGTCGCCCGTCGTGGAGGTGACCACGATCACGAATGCCAGCCCGGCCAGGAGGCTCATGATCCCGCCCATCAGCCACGCGCCGCGGGGAGCGAGCATGCCGGCCAGGAACGCCACGATCATGGGGGGCGGCTGGAGGACCACGTTGCCCGCGAGCACGACGAACTGGTTGGACCCGAGGCCCGGGAGGAGCATCGCCACCGCCGTCCCCATGACGAGGGCGGCCGGGATCCACCCAGCCTTGGAGCCGAAGAGCACCGCCGGAAGGGCCCGGATGTCGGCCCGGATGTCCGCGGGTGCGGCGGCCGTGCGGAGGGAGCCGAGGAAGCCGCCGCGGGCGGGCGTCGCCACGGGAGCGGCCGTCTTCCGCTCGCGCGACTCGCGCGGCATCGCGGCCGCGGGGACGGCGACACCCTCGATCGGGTCCTCGTTCGTCTCGCCGCCGCTCGTCGCGGCGCGGTAGCGTCGTCGAGCCTCGGCGCGCTCGGTCCTCTTGGCGCGGGCCACGGATCCTCCTCGGGTCGATGTCAGGGGCACAGGGCACGGGTCGGGCGGCGCGGCGCAGCTGGCGGCCGAGCGCGACGGCGCCCATGCTACCGCGGGCCTCGGCTGCTCGTCGGCTACCGCTTCGCCGACGCCGGCACCGGATCAGCCTCGCCGGTGACGCCGGGATCCGTGACGCCGGGATAAGTGGGCGATGAGCATGGCGTGGTACACCCTGACCGTCTGCCCCGCCGGAAACGCCCGCCCGGAGGTCGTCCATGCGCGCGCCTCGGAGCGCCGTGATCGGCGTGCTGGCCATCCTGTCTGCGGCCGTCCTCGGATCGGGCGGCGCCGGCACTGAGGTG
>JBBSAS010000239.1:0-3459 GCA_038252055.1 Candidatus Limnocylindrales bacterium | reverse complement strand
TCATCGCCAGCCACGACGATCCCCGGGTGGTCATGGAGTTCCCCTCCCGGCTCTTCGGCATCGCGCCGACCGCGGTCGAAGGCGAGTACGGCTTCGGCGACGTCGCCTACGAGCGGACCTCGTTCGCCGTCCGCGAGGAGGGCAAGGAGTGGGTCGGCACGGCGGCGGCCCTCTGGGGGATCACCGCCGGGGTCTATCTCGCCCTCATGGGCCCGCAGGGGATGCGGGAGCTCGGCGAGACGATGATGGCCCGGACCAGGTACGCGATCGAACGCCTGGGCGCGATCCCCGGGGTCCGGGTCCCCTTCGCCGCGCAGCACCACGTCAAGGAGTTCGTCGTGGAGATCGGGGGGGCCGGGCGGAGCGTCGCCGATCTCTCCGGGGCGCTCCTCGGGCGGGGGATCTTCTTCGGCGCGGACCTTTCCGTCGAGCAACCGGCGCTCGGCCAGGCGGTCCTCGTCTGCGTCACCGAGATCCACGCGAAGGACGACATCGACCGGCTGGCCACCGAGCTCGCGGAGGTCCTGGCATGAGCACCCACGCAACGCCGGATCGCGGGACGGCGCTGAGCGCCGGCCTGCCGGTCGGTCCGAAGCCGATGCCCCGGCGCTTCCACCAGGCGCGCTGGGACGAGCCCGTCATCTTCGAGCTCAGCACGCCCGGCGCCCGGGGCGTTCTCCCGCCGTCCACCGAGTCCGGGATCACGGAACTCGTCGGCGACCCCGCCGCGGCGCTGCCGGCCGGCGTCGGCCGGGCGACGCCAGCCGCGCTTCCCGAGCTCAGCCAGCTCCACGTCGTCCGCCACTACGACCGGCTCTCGCAGGAGAACCTCGGCGTCGACCTGAACATCGACGTCGGCCAGGGCACCTGCACGATGAAGTACTCGCCGAAGGTCAACGACCAGCTGGTGCGCAGCCCGCGCGTCGCCGATCTCCACCCGCTCCAGGATCCGTCCACCGTCCAGGGGATCCTCGAGATCACCTGGCGTCTCGAGCGCCTGATCGCCGAGATCTCCGGCATGGACCGGGTGACCCTCCAGCCGGGTGCGGGGTCGGCGGCAATCTGGACGAACGTCTCGATGATCCGGGCCTACCACGCGTCGCGCGGGGACACGGCCCGCGACGAGATCATCACGACGATCTTCAGCCACCCCTCGAACGCGGCCTGCGCGAAGACGGCCGGCTACAAGGTGATCACGCTCCACCCGGACGCCGACGGCTACCCCGATCTCGATGCGCTGCGGGCGGCGGTCTCGGAGCGGACGGCGGCGCTCCTGATCACGAACCCCGAGGACACCGGGATCTTCAACCCCCGGATCGCCGACTTCGTGCGGGTCGTCCACGAGGCGGGCGGGCTCGCCTGCTACGACCAGGCGAACGCGAACGGGCTCCTCGGGATCACCCGGGCCCGGGACGCCGGCTTCGACCTCTGCCACTTCAACCTCCACAAGACCTTCTCGACGCCCCATGCGTCGGGCGGGCCCGGGGCGGGCGCCTGCGGGGTGCGCGAGGACCTCGCGCGCTTCCTGCCGCGACCGACCGTCGAGTTCGACGGGACGAGTTACCGCCTCGACGACGACCGTCCCGACTCGATCGGGAAGATCCGGCCCTGGTACGGCGTCACGGCGAACCTCGTCCGCGCCTACGCCTGGATCATGAGCCTCGGCGCCGAGGGCCTCCGCGAGGTCGCTGAGACTGCCGTCCTCAACAACAACTACCTGATGGCGCGGGTCCTCGAGATTCGCGGGCTCAGCGCGCCGTACGCCGCGGGCCGCCGCCGGTTCGAGCAGGTCCGCTACAGCTGGGAGGAGCTCACCCGGGACACCGGGGTGCACACCGAGGAGATCGGGCACCGGGCCGCCGACTTCGGCACCCACTACTGGACGAGCCACCATCCCTTCGTGGTCCCCGAGCCGATGACGCTCGAGCCCACGGAGTCGTATTCCCGGGCGGATCTCGACGAGTACGCCGCGATCCTGCGGACGGTGGCCGAGGAGGCCTACGCGGACCCCGACTTCGTCCACGGCGCTCCGTACGACAGCACGATCCACCAGATCGACGAGGAGCCGCTCGACGATCCGGCCCGCTGGGCGGTCACCTGGCGGGCCTATCGTCGCAAGTACCCGGTGGCGGACCCGGCGCCGACGCCGTGACGTACGACCGGCCCGTCGTGGGCGTCCTCGTCAACCCGGTCGCGGGGGTGGGCGGCAGGGTCGGCCTGAAGGGGAGCGACGGGGCGGAGACGGTCCGGCGGGCGCTCGCGCTCGGCGCCACGCCGCTCGCCGGTGCACGGGCGGCCGAGGCGGTCCGTCGGCTCGTGGCGGCAGGGCCGGCATCCGGAGGCCCGGTCCTCCTCGTCGGCCCGGGGGAGATGGGCGAGGACGCCGCCCGCGCGGCCGGCGCGCGCCCCGAGGTCGTCGGCTCGATCGTGGCCGGGGCGACGACCGCGGCGGACACCGTCCGGTTGGCCGCGGCGATGGCGGCCCGTGGAGTCGATCTCCTCCTCTTCGCCGGCGGCGACGGGACGGCCCGTGACGTCCATGCGGGCCTGGCCGGCGCCCCGATCCCGGCGCTCGGGATTCCGGCCGGCGTGAAGATCCACTCCGCCGTCTACGCCACGAGCCCGGCCGCGGCCGGGGAGGTGGCCGCCGCCTTCGTGGCCCGACCGGCCGCCCGCCGCCGCACCGCCTCCCGAGAGGTCCTCGACCTCGACGAGGATGCCTATCGTCGGGGCGAGGTGGCGCCGCGCCTCTGGGGCGAGCTCCTCGTCCCGCTCGAGCAGCGCCGCATCCAGTCGGCGAAGGCGCCGACCCCCGCGGGGGAGGCCGCCGCGGTCGCCGCGAGCGCCGCCGCGGTCGTGCGGCTCCTGGAGCCCGGCACGTGCTGCGTCCTCGGCCCCGGATCCACCGTGCGGGCGGTCGGCGAGCGGCTCGGCGTGGCAACGACGCTCGTCGGCGTGGACGTCGTCGAGGTGACGGCGCCGGGCGCTGCGACGCTCGTGGTCGCCGACGCCTCCGAGGCCGACCTCCTGCCCCTCGTTGCCACGGGGCGGTGTCGCCTCGTCGTCACGCCGATCGGGGGCCAGGGCTTCCTGTTCGGGCGCGGAAACCAGCAGCTCAGCCCGGCGGTGATCCGCGCGGTCCTCGGTGGGTCCGGGCGGGCGGGCATCATCGTCGTGGCCACGCCGGCCAAGCTGGCGGCGCTCGGGACGCGGCCACTTCTCGTGGACACGGGAGACGCGGCGCTCGACCGCGAGCTGACCGGGCACATCATCGTCATTACGGGCTCGGGCGACCGCTCGGTTGCCCGCATCGCCGCCGCATAGGGAGATCGGACCATGGGAGAGCTCGAGGGCCGACGAGCCATCGTGACGGGCGCCGGATCGGGCATCGGTCGCGCGACGGCGATCCTCCTCGCCGCCGAGGGAGCCTCCGTTGTGGCCGCGGACCTGGACGCCGCC
>JBBSAS010000238.1:0-3463 GCA_038252055.1 Candidatus Limnocylindrales bacterium | reverse complement strand
GAGGCGATCGTGCTGGCCTTCCTCGCTGCCACGATCGTCCTCGTCACGGTCGGCGAGATGTTCTTCTTCCCGGTGGAGCCGTCGTTCGTGTCGGACCTCTCGCCGCTCTCACTGCGCGGCCGCTACCAGGGCCTCCTCGGCGCCGCGGCGGGCCTCGGCACCGCGGTCGCCCCGGTGGTCGGCGGCATGGTGCTCGACACCGCGCCGGGGCCGCTCCTCTGGCTCGGTGCCGCCGGAGCGTGCGGGATCATCGCCGCCGGGCTCTGGCGGCTCGGCGGCCGCGTGCCGGGGGAAATCGCGCGGACCTGACCGCCTACTGTGGGCCGGTGGACCGATCGCGGCCCGGTGCGCGAAGCGGCCCCGCCACCGACGAGAGGGCGGCCCGCGGTTGCGCCCGCCGCAGAACGGCCGACGTGTGCGCCAGCGCCGCGGATGCGCGTCCCGCGACGATCTCACGGCGCTGTAGCCACGGCCGGGTGGCCGGCCCGGACGTGTCGAGCGGTCGCCCGGACTCCCACCGCGCGAGGGGGATCACGGCAAGCAGCATGCTGATGCTCCCGAACCAGGCCGCGGGCAGGGCGATCATCGCCGCCACCGGGACCGTCCACCGCCGGTCGGTGCGGGCGCCCCAGGTCACCACCGCGAGCGCGATCGGGAGCCGCACGATGAGGGGGACCGGGAGGGCCGACCAGGTCCCGGTCGTCTTGTCGGTGCTCGCGACGAGCACGCCGACCCAATCGACCCACGCGGTCGGAGCGATGGTCAGGGAGACCGCGACCACCGCCGCGGTCGCCGCGAGGGCGATCGCGAGGTTGCGCCACTCGCGGCGCACGGCGAACCAGGCCAGCCCGATCCCCGGCGTCACCTTCGTGAGGAGGACGAGCGCCCAGGCCGCGGGCCAGCGGAACCCGAGCACGATCGCGACCGCCAGCAGGAGGTGGATGTTGCCGCCGCCGATCTCGAGGCCGGCGAAGAGGACGGCCACCGCGAAGAGCCGCGGCCCAGAGAGGAACCGGACCGCGAACAGGAGGAGGGCGGTCCACGCGGCCAGGAAGAGCTGCCACGGCAGCACCTTGAGGGGCGCGAGCGCCTGGATGAAGGCGGGCGAGTAGACGTAGGCGACCGGCGAGGTCCAGTCGGAGAGCGCGTACGGATCGGCCAGGGTCGGGACCCAGTAGCAGAACGCCTCCTGGCCCGCGAGGCCCCCGCCATCGACGGTCCGCGCCAGCGTCACCACGATGGCGAACGCGGCGACCGCGGCGACGATGCCTGCCGCGTCGCTCGCGATGATCGTGCGGATCGTCGCCGGCACAGTGCTGCGGCGCGATCGGGATGGTGCGTGCGTCATTTCCGGTCGATCTCTCCGCCGGTCCTGGGCCTTCGGCCGACTCCCCGAGACGGTACACAATCGCTTGAAGCGCTGCCGACGCGGACCGCGTCGCCGAGGGCCCCGCCGCCCTCCGACGAGGCCTGCTTGCCCTGGTTGACCGAACGCGCCTCCTCGCCCACGCTTCCCCGGTGTCGCGCCGACCCGCTCCCATCTCCGCCCGTCTCGTCGCGGTCCTCGCGGCGGCCGTTGTCGTCGCCGCGTGCTCGCCGACGCCTCCGCCGACCGTTGGCGACGATCCATCGGTCGTCTCGCCCACCGCCGGACCAGCGGGAACGCCGCGGCCCGCCGCGGCCCGCCGCCGGCCGCGAGGTCTATGGCTTCGTCCCGTACTGGGAGATGGACGGCGCCATTGCGGAGCACCTCGCCCGCACCCCGCTCACGACGGTCGCACTCTTCAGCGTCACGAACACGGCCCGGGGCGCGATCAGCACGAAGCAGAACGGCTACCGGGGCATCACGGGCTCGGTAGGCCGGCAGGTCGTGCGGGAAGCCCACGCCCGCGGCGTCCGGGTGGATCTCGTCTTCTCCAGCTTCGGCAACGACCGGAACCGGCGCTTCCTGGGCGCCGCCGACCTCCAGGACGCGACGATCGCCTCGCTCGTCCGACTTGTGGGCGACCTCGACCTCGACGGCGTGAACGTGGACATCGAGTCTCTCGACACAGCCTTCGTCGCGGACTACGGCGCCTTCGTTGGCCGGCTTCGGGCGGCGGTCGTGGAGGCCGATTCCGCCGACCGCGTCACCGTCGCCACCGGAGCGAACGTCACCGGATCGCTGATGGCGGCCGCTGCGGCCGGGGCGGGCGCAGACCGGATCTTGCTCATGGGCTACGACTACCACTGGTCGGGCTCCGACCCGGGGGCGTCCGCCCCGCTCGCGCGGCGCGACGGGAGCGAGAAGAATCTCTCCTGGTCGCTCGACCTGTACGCGTCCCTCGGCGTCCCGCCGGAGCGGACACTCCTCGGCCTGCCGCTCTACGGGATGACCTGGCCCGTCGCCGGGCCGGAGCTCGGGGCGCCCCGGATGGGCCCCGGGAAGGCGTGGATCCCCCGCCGCAACCTGGAACTCCTGCGCGATCCGGCCATCGTCCCGCTCCGCGACGAGGCCGAGGTCGTGGAGTTCTACGCGTTTGCCGACGACGGGGCTGCCGCTCCCCCGACGCCCGGAGACCCCCGGGGCCTCGGTGACTCCGACGCGCCCGGCCGCTCCGACGCGTCCGGCCGCTCCGGCTCGGTGCCCACCGCCGGGACGTCGGCCGCTCGGCCGACCCCGGACACGCGCCGCTGGCGCGCCGTCTACGTGGACTCGCCGGCGACGCTGGCACCGAAGCTCGCCCTCGCCGACGAGCGCGGCCTCGCGGGAGCCGGCTTCTGGGCGATCGGCTACGAGCGGGGCCTCCCCGGCTACACGGACCTCATCGCCCGCTACGCGGCCGGCAAGCCGATGGAGTGATGCCGCCGGTCGTCGGACGGCAGCCCGCTGTCGTCGGCCGGCAAACCGATGGAGTGATGCCGCCGCTCGTCGGCCCGCGGCCGATCCCGGATCGGCCCACAATCGGGGGCATGGATCACGCTCGCCGCGCGCGTTCCCGGCGATGAGCCCGCGATACGCGATGCGCCTCCGCCGCCCCCGGTTTCGCGGCGACCGGACGCCCGCCGCCACGGCCGGCCAGAGCATTCGCCGCCTGGTCCTGGTCGGGCTCGGCGCAGCCGCGCTCCTCGTCCTGCTGTGGGTGGGAACCACCCAGACCTTCGCCGGCCAGCGCATCGCGGACCTCGTCCTCTATGGCCGCCTCGCGGCCGATCCCGCCGTGCGCAGCGCGGCGAACGACTCGCTCGCTGCCGTCAACCTCCTCTCGGCGGCGATCGTCGTCGCCGGGCTCGGTGCGGTCGCCCTCGCGCGTGGCGGCCCCGGGCTGGTCGCGAGTGTCGTCGTGATCCTCGCCGGCGCGAACCTGACGACGCAGGGGATGAAGGCGCTCCTCGAGCGCCCGCACCTCCTCGGCGATGCCGCCTACGCCACGGGGAACAGCTTCCCGAGCGGCCACGCCACCCTCGTCGCCTCGCTCGGCCT
>JBBSAS010000237.1:0-3463 GCA_038252055.1 Candidatus Limnocylindrales bacterium | reverse complement strand
TCATCAGCATCACGAATGACTGCTGGCTGAGGGCGCCGTAGACCCCGATCCCGAACAGTGCCGCGGCGACGATCAGGACGGCCTCCGTCGTCATACCGCGACCTCCTCGTCGGGTTGCAGGCCGGGCTCGACGGAACCTTCGTCCGCCGAACCGTACCTGCCCCGTGACCCGGCGATCGCGATCGCCCCGATCATCGTCGCGAGCAAGGTGATGCCGGCCGTCTGGAACACGAGCATCGAGTTGCCGAGCAACTCTCGGCCGAGCTCTTCCGTCGCCGCGGGCGGATCCGGGACGGGCTTGTCTGGGAATTCGCCGGTGAGTCCGACCGCGGCGAGGGCCAGGAACGCGACGAGCCCCGCGATCGCGGCTACACGGTCCTGGTGAACCATGACCATCGGGTTCAGGCCCGCCGGATTCATCATGTACATGACCATGACGATCGCCATGACGAGCATCTCGCCGGCCATCATGAGAATGAGGACCATCCCGAGGAACTCGGCGCCGAGCAGGACCATGATCCCGCCTACCGCGGCGAACGACGCGAGCAGGTAGAACGCCGCGCGGACCATCGAATCGGTGCGGAAGACCCGGTAGCCGGTGACGATCGCGAGCACGGCAAAGACCGCAAAGGCGGCATCGATGAGAACCGGGCCGATCACAACAGGAACGCTCCCGAGATGAACACATTCAGGAGAGCAAGAGGGACCAGCGCTACCCACGCCACCAGGACGAACTGTCCGATCCGGATGCGCGCAAACAGGTGCCCGACCGCCACGATGATCGCGAGGAGCAGCAGGGTCTTCACGATGACCCACACCGGTCCGGGCAACACGGGACCCTGGTACCCGCCGAGGAAGACTGAGGCCCCCATCGCCGCCACGGCCACGAGCATCGCGGTGCGGGCCCCCGCCCAGAGGAGACGGGCGATCCCGGCGTCCTCGGCCGAGGTTCCCCCGGCCAGGTCATGACCGTCAGGGAGGTTGAGCGGTCCCCAGAAGGTGACCGCGAGGCCCGCCACGAGATAGAGCGGCAGGCCGAGCGGCTGCCGGATGACGTTCCACAGGGACGCCTGGGCCTCGACGATCCGTACGAGCGAGAGCGACTCGGCCGGCAGCGTCGTGGCCAGCATCGCGAGCAGGAACGGGATCTGGAACGACAGCGCCTGGGCGCCATATCGGTACGCTCCGTGCAGGGGAAGTACGGCGTTCGGCGACCATCCGTGGAGGAAGACCGCGATCATGACGAACGCGATGGCCGCGGAGAAGACGACGAAGCCGGTGTCGGGGTTGGCGGGAGCGACGCCCGGGGCCAGCGGCAACAGGGCGAGGGCGAGGGCCGCGAGCGCCGCGAGCAACGCCGGCGCCAGCGCCCAACCGGGCCCGTCAGGCCGCTCGGTGGTCGTTCGCGATGTCGCAATCAAGAGCGCTGCGCCGGCGATCGGCGCGGCCAGGACCCGACGAATCGAAGAGGGTCGTCCGGCGATGGCCGCCGCCATCCAACGGTCTCCGACCGCGATCACGTAGACCCCGCTGACCAGGAGCACTCCCACGGTCCCGATCGCGACCGGCAGGGCGAGCGGCTCGCTCATGCCACCGCCCCCGAATGCGCGACCGCGGTGGACGCGAGCTCGTCGAGATCCAGGTCGAGACTCACCAGAGTGGCGATCGCGTCTCCCCACTCGAGCCCGCCGAGCAGCGCGGGGAGAACGGAGAGCGCCCGCTGGGTCGGTGCGTCGCCCACGGCGAGCCGTCCCCTTGGGCCCTCGACGACGCCCCGGACCGTCGTGCGGGCCTCCCCCGCACGGGCGGCCAGCTCGAGGCTCCGGGCCGCCTCCTCGATTCGGAGCCGCCAGCGCGAGGACGCATCGTCACCGTCCCCCAGGATTGGCTCGAAGCCGAGTGCACGGTAGGCCGGATCGTCGAGCCTGGCGTCATCAGCAAGGCCTGCGGCGCGGGAAACGGGACCGAGGGCGAGACCCGCCAGGTTCGGCGCGGGGCGGCCGTGCGCGGGTGGCAGTGACCACCGGTAGGCGCCGGTACGTGCCACCGTGCCGGCGAACCGGCGCACGTCCGCCGACATTCCCGGCTCCACTGAGTGGGCCAGCCTGAGCGCGCGAAGGCCGAGTGCCGGCAATCCCTGTGTACGGAGGGCGTCGGCCAGCCAACGAAGATGGTCACGCGCCCGTTCCAGCTCCAACTCGGCGACGAGCACCGGTTGGTCCAGGGCCATGGTGAACGGGGACGGCGCAGGAAGGGAACCGGCGGCACCGAGCGTGGCATGGGTCACGTTCGCCTCGAGGAGGATATCGCCCGCGACCCGGAGTTCGAGAACGAGCCCGGCCGGCAGGGGTGCGAAGAAGGGGCCGAGCTGAGTGGGCAGGACGTCAAGGCGGAGCCCGTCGCGGTCAGGTCCAAGCTCGGCCATGGGACGCCCGTATGGCGTTCCGCCCGTCATGCCGCTCCCGCCCTGCCCATACGGTCCAACGCCGCGCCACGGCGCCGGCTCCTCATCGGGCAGGATCGGCGGCTCTGTGGGTCGCGTGCCGTGGACGAGCTCACCGAACTGGGAACGGATCGTGGGTACCGGGTCTGACGCGGCGTCGACCAGGACGGCATCGCTGATGACGAGGCCGGCCGCGTCGGAGTCCCAGAGGACAGTTGTGCGCGGATGTGGCAGAGCGTCATGGAGGCGGGCGAGCGCCTCGGCGTGTTCGCGAGCGATGCTTCCAGCGATCAGGAGGACATTGGCGGCGCGCGGCGTCTCGACGAGGTTGAGCGCGTTCGCGAGTCGCAGGTCCTGCACTCGGCTCCGAGAGGCGGCCCCGGCCACCGCGTAGACCGGCGCGGGCGCGTTTGCGGCCAGCCGGTGCAGCAGCGACGTCACGTCCAGTCGAGGGCGCGCTCGCGCCAGGCATACAGGACTCCAAGCAGCAGGATCGCGATGAACATGGCCATCTCGACCATCGCCACGATGCCCTCGGAAACGAAGACGACGGCCCACGGGTACATGAAGACCATCTCCATGTCGAACGCCAGGAACATGAGCGCCACCGGGTAGTAGCGCGCGTGGTAGCGACTCCAGGCGTGGACTTGCGGAGCGCGTCCACCGGTGAAGGGAACGCGCTCCGGAGCGGTGCCCTCGCGCCCTCGGCTCCAGTCTGCGTACCGCCACGAGGCAAGCACGGCGAGGAGTGCCGCGAGCATGACGGCGGTGGCGACGGCCAGCGGGCCGAGGGCAACCACGGTGGGGTCGCTACACCACGGTGGGTTCGCTACACGTAGTCTTCGGGTGACTCGCGAAAACTGTCGGCGCAGTCCTGGCTGCAGAAGTAGTAGGTCTTGCCGTCGTGCTCGATGGTCGCCACGGCCTCTGAGGGCCGGATCTTCATCTGGCACACGGGATCCAGGACCACCTGCTCGTTCTCGGTCACTGATCGGGCTCCTTGCTGGCTGGGACGCCGGG
>JBBSAS010000236.1:0-3464 GCA_038252055.1 Candidatus Limnocylindrales bacterium | reverse complement strand
TCCACGAGCCCCGCCCGCGCCTCCACCTCCGCCCGGCGGCCGAGGACCGTGACCGCCACCCCGAGGGCGGCGCCCACGACGAAACCCATCTGCCACCCGGCTCCCGAGCGCTTCCGGCCGGCTCGACGCGGCGCCGTCACGCGCGGCCCGCCGGCCGGGTCGGTTGCGCCGGAGCCTGTGGGTGCACCGGATCCTGCAGCGGCGCGCCAGCGCGATCGCCGGCGGCCCATCCGTCGCTGCCGAGGTCGATCGACTCGACGACCGGGAACGCATCGCCGAACATCCGGCCCGCGACCCGGGCGAAGGCGGCGACGTCGCCCGTCGTCATGACACGGTGGATCGGCGCCACCGAGCGGTCGGAGGGCGGCTCATGGCCGGCGCGACCGGCGTCGGCCGCCGTTCCCCGGCTCGAGCCCGGCGCCTCGAGGCCGTTCACCGAGAGGAGCTCCGCGAGCGCCCCCGCCGTCGCGGTCGCGGAGTCCACGATCGCCACGCCCTCCCCCACGGCCGCCTGCAGGACCGCGCGCAGGAGCGGGTAGTGGGTGCAGCCGAGCAGGAGCGTGTCCACCTTCGCCGACGGCGGCAGCGGGTGGACGAACTCGCCGTTCTCGTCGCGCCGTCCCAGGAGCGGCGCGAGCGCCTCGCCGACGGCGCCCTCCACCGCAACCCCGGCCAGCGATCCGGCCTCGACGAGCGGGACCAGCGACGGGGTCGCGTGCTCGTAGACCTCGACCGCCGGGTTCTCCTCCTTGATCGCGTCGAAGTAGGCGTGCGAACGGATGGTGGCCGGCGTGGCGATCACGCCGACGCGCCGCGTCCGCGTCGCGAGGGCGGCCGCCTGAGCGCCCGGCCGGATCACCCCGAGGACCGGGGTGGCGTAGCGACGGCGGTATTCGCCGAGGGCGACGGCGGTCGAGGTGTTGCAGGCGACGACGAGCGCCTTGACGTCCTCCTCCACGAGGCGGTCAAGGGCCCGGGTGCTGAATCGGCGGACCTCGTCGTCGGTGCGGGTCCCGTACGGTGCCCGGGCGTTGTCCCCGAGGTAGACCGTCGACTCGCCGGGGAGCCGCCGGAGGATCTCGCGGAGGACGGTGAGCCCACCGACGCCCGAATCGAAGACGCCGATCGGCCGCGGGTCGGCCACCAGGTCAGCGCCGCGCGGCCGCGGCTACGGGTGCACCGACGAGGTCGGCGGCCAGCCCCGCGATGTCGCGGCTGATCTCGGAGCCGGGGCTCGTCATGACGAACGGGACGCCCTCGTTGTTGGCCTGGACCACGAGCATCCCGTCCGAGACGATCGTGTACTCCGGGACCCGACCGAGCGCCCGGGCCAGGTCCTCGGCGGCGATCCCGCCCGTCGAATCGGCCCGGTTCACGACGTAACGGACCTTGTCCGCCGGGTAGCCGATCGCCTGGAAGGCGTCCGCGATCGCGAGGGTGTTCCGGATCGTCGTCGAGTCGTAGGTCACGATCTCGAGGATCGTGTCGGCAGCGTCGAGCAGGGCGAGCGGGATGTCGCCGAGCGCCGAGGGCATGTCCACCACCACCGCCCCGTAGATCCGGCGGAGGAGCGAGAGGGCCTTCTCGACGTCCCGGACGCTCACCATCTCGGCCATCTCGACGCGCGGTGGCGCGAGGAGGATGTCGATCCCCGACGGGTCGCGCCAGAGGACGTCCTGGAGGTCCGACTCGCCGATCCGGTCGGTGGGCAGGTCGAGGATCGACGGCGCATCGGTCGGCACCCGCAGGAGCGAGCGGAGGTCGCCGAACTGGAGGCTTCCGTCGATGAGCGCGGTTCGCGTTCCGGCCTGGCCGAGGGCCACCGCGAGGTTGAAGGCCAGCGTCGTCTTGCCGACCCCGCCCTTCGGGGCATAGACGACGATCGTCCGCGAGCTGCCCGCTTCGCTCGCCGCCTGCGCCGCCCGGTGAATTCCGACGACGACGTTCACGAGCTCGAACCCGGAGAACGGCATCCCGAGGACGGCGTCGATCCCAGCCGCATGGTCCTTGACGACCGGGTTCTGGGGCACGGTCAGGACGACGACGGGAATGCCCAGGCCGGCGTCTCGGAGCTGGGCCACGACCTTCTCGCCCCTCGTGCGGCCCTGGAGGAGCCAGTCCACCATGACGACATCGGGGCGGAGCTGCTGGACCTGGGCGACGGCGCGGCTGCCATCGGTCACGACGTCCACGAGCTTCACCTGCGCCTGGGTGGCCAGCAGGCTGCGCACGTACTGTGCGACCTGCGGCACGTCCTCGACGACGAGGAGTCGGATGGGGCCCGCCGAACTGGACATCAGGCCGACGATACCACGCTCACCGTGACCTCCCGGAGCCCGGCATTCGGGCGATGACGACTGCCCGATCGTCATGGGGGCCGAGCGGCTCGAGGTCGTAGCCGCCGGCCACGAGCTCCACCTCGAGACCGGCCGACGCGGCCATCGACCGCAGCTCGTCCACGGTCGCGATGCGCACGACGTCACAGCGAACCCAGCGGCTGGCGGGGGCGCCCGGATCTCCTTCCTCGTAGATCGTGGTGAGGGCGATCGTCTGGCTCGCGGCATCGTGCTGGGCGGCCGCCGTCTTCGTGACCCAGTGCCCCGTCTCCGGGTCCGGGCGGTGGTACTCGAGGTGGAGACGCCCGTCATAGCGGGCGAGATCATGGGCATCGGGCAGCCACGCGTCCACGGCCGCGATCCCGCCGGGGGCAAGGCGCGACGCGAGGGCCTCCCACGCTGCCTGCTGGGCGGCACGGCTCGCGAGGAGGAGGATCGAGTTCAGGGCGATGAAGGCGAGATCGAATGAACCCGCGGCCGGCTCCCGCGTCCCCGCAACGGCCTCATCGGTCGCCGCATCGGCGGCTCCGGCCGTGGTCCCGCCCGATGCCCCGCCGGAGGCCGGCGACAACTCCAGGCCCACGACGTCGGCGAGGACGAGCGTCACCCGCTCGGCAACCTCGGGACCCGCTGCCTCGGCCCGGCGGCGCGCCCGGTCGAGCATCGCGGCATCGACGTCCACGGCCGTCACCGCGTGGCCCTCTTCGGCCAGCGGGACGGCGATCCGTCCGCTCCCCGCCATCAGCTCCAGGACGGGACCGCCAGCCTCGGCCGCGAGGGCTGTCCAGAGGTCGAGGTCGCCGGGATCGTCGTGGAGGTCCAGGTCGTAGAGGCGCGCCAGCGCCTCCGAGGGCGTCTCCGCGGCCGGGTTGGCGTGCGTCGCGCTCATGCGGGAGATGCTACGCCGGGGCGCGCCGTTCCGGGCGGCTGCCGGCCGTGCTCCGGGTCGTCCCCGGTCGCACCCCCGCCCCGTTTCGGGCGGTGCCGGCCGTGCTCCGCGTCGTCCAGAGCCACGCCCGTGTCACCCACCTTACAGGAGCTCCACAGTCGCCAATGGACCACGGTTCTCGCCCGACCGGCGGGAACCGTGGTCGTCTGGGCCTGCAAGGCGCCGCCCAACGGCAATTC
>JBBSAS010000235.1:0-3481 GCA_038252055.1 Candidatus Limnocylindrales bacterium | reverse complement strand
GTGTAGTACTGGAGGATGAAGCCCGCGAGCACCTCGTCGTCCGGCGGATCGCCGGGCGTCTCGAGAGCATAGACGTCGCGCCCCACGAGCTTGCCGGCCCGGATCGCGAAGACCTGCACGGCAGCCTGGGGACCCGAGCGGGCGAGGCCGAGGACGTCGAGCTCGGTGCGGGCGAAGGCGGCCATCTTCTGGTCCTCCATCGTCCGCTCGATCGACCGGACCTTGTCGCGAAGCGACGCCGCCCGCTCGTAGTCGGTCCGCTCGGAGGCGGCGGCCATCTCCCGTCGGAGCTCGCGCACGACCGCCTCCTGGCGGCCCTCGAGGAAGAGCTCGACCTGGGCGATGTCGGCCCGGTACGCCTCCTTCGTGATCGCCTCGATGCACGGGCCCTGGCAGCGCTTGATGTGGTAGAGGAGGCAGGGGCGCCGGAGGGCCCGCTCGCCGTCCCGGATCTCGAGGGTGCAGGTCCGGAAGGGGAAGAGACGGCGGATGAGGTTCATCGCCTCGTCCACGCTGCTCGCCGAGGCGTAGGGCCCGAAGTAGCGGCTCCCGTCCGAGACGAGCTTCCGCGTCCGCTCGATCCGGGGGAAGTCATCGGCGAGCGTCATCCGGATGTAGGGATAGCTCTTGTCGTCCTTGAGGCGCACGTTGAAGCGGGGCTGGTAGCGCTTGATCAGGTTCGCCTCGAGGAGGAGCGCCTCCGAGACGGAGTCCGTCAGCGTGTACTCGACGTCGGCGACGCGACCGATCGCCTCGCGGATCCGGTGGACCTCGCCGGGGCCGGTCGCGGGCGCCTGTCGCTGCCAGTAGCTGCGGACCCGCGACCGCAGGTTCTGGGCCTTGCCGACGTAGATCACCGCTCCGCGGGCGTCGCGCATCAGGTAGACGCCCGGGCGCGTGGGTAGCCCGGCAAGGGTCGCTGCGATCTTCGGGGTCACGTCCCGATCGTACGACGGTGGGATCGCGCTCGCCCGCGGGCACGGGAAGAGGACGGGCCGCCGGCCCGGAGGCCGGCGGCCCGTCCCACTGCGCTCGGTCCAGCCCGGAGGGCCCGGGGTGGGCCGGTCAGGACTTCACGTTCCGGAGCTTCGCCATCACGTAGATCCCGTCATCGACGAGGAGCCTGCCCGCACTCGACGAGATGTTCCGCGGCGTCTCGAGCGCGGCGACTACCGTGAACGAGGCGAGGTTGACGACCGCCCAGCGAGTCAGGCCCCGCGCTTCGAAATACTGCGCGGCCCGAAGCCACATGAGAAGCCGGTCGCGGACGGCTCGGCTCTTGATCGCCCGCTGGTCGTAGAGCCGCTTCACCGAGATGATGAGGCTCGACGTCGTCGCCTTCACCGAGAAGCTTCGCGTCGTCACCGACGTGTTGCCGGCTTTGTCCACCGCCGTCACGGTGAGCTTGTGGGCACCGAGCGTGAGGCTGTGCAGGTCGATCGACTGACCGCTCTTCACCGTCTTCGAGTCGAGCCTGGCCGTGGTCGAGCGGACGCCGGCGGGGGTGTCCGTCGCCGTGAAGGCCAGCTTGATCACGCTGGAGTGGAGGTAGGCCTTGGCCGCGGGCGAGGAGATCGTGATCACCGGGCCGGCCGCGTCGGTGATGAAGGCGAGGCGGCCTTCAATGGCCGGCGAGACCGTTCCCTGCGCCGTGATGTAGTCGATGACCGCGTCGCGGACGTAGTACTGGGTGTCGTTGACGATCTGGTTCAGGGGCCAGAGGCTGACGCCGTTGTCGTTGAAGTTGCACGAGCCGGCCGCCAGGTAGTTGACGGTCGAGACGCGGTAGTACTTCGTGGCGTCGGCGAAGTTGACCTCTTTGCCGCCGATCTTCAGCGAGACGACGTGGCTCGTGGCCGGGTCGTAGGCCGCCGGATAGAGGTCGTTGTAGGTGATCCTGGCCATCGCGTTGGTGTCGATCATGCAGGTGGTGTAGTACGAGTAACCGCCGTAGCCGGGCACGTACTTGTAGTAGTAGTAGTTGCGGTAGGCCCGCTCGAGGACCTTCTTGAGCTGAGGTCCGTTCATCCGGAGGACGACGAGCGAGTTCTCGTACGGCATCGCCGTGAACAGGTCGGCGACCTTGAGGCTCACCGGGGCGGCCGGTGTGGCCGCGTCGGCGATCTTCTTGTTCGTCATCGCGCCCGAGAGGTGGACGTCGACGGAGATCCCGTGCTTGGCGAGCTCGTAGACCGACGCGTCGGCCTGCAGGTTCGCCCCGTTGGTCTCCTCGGTGAACGCGGCAAGGGTGTCGATCGGGGCCGTCGTCATGCCGACGGCCTTGTCGTTGTAGGCGGCGAGAGCCGTGACGTAAGGATCGACGATCGCCTTGATCGCCGCATCCTCGGCGGTTCCCGCGACGACGCTGAGGTACTGCCCTGCCCGGCTGACGACCTCGTAGCCGCCGCCCGCCTTGGGCCGCATGCCGAGGACGATCTCGCCGAGGGTGTTGTTGTAGCGGTAGGCCTGGTTGACGATGACCGGCGTGTTGTCCGGTCCGGCGACGAGCGCCGGCAGGTACTTGTAGTCGCCCGACGAGGCGGTCTGCTTCGACGGGTCGGTGTGACTGTGGCTGCCGACGATCGCGTCGAGGCCGGTCACCTCGGCGGCCATGTTCGTGTCGACGTTCTTGTCGACCTCGACGCTGGCCGGGTTCTCCGTGAACCCGATGTGGGTGAGGGCGACGACCGCGTCGTCCTTCGCCCGCAGGCTGGTCGCCAGCTCCTGGGCCTTCGCGATCGGGTCGCTGAAGGTGAGGCCCGGGATGTTGCTGGGGAGCTCGTAGTTGGGAACGCGATGGTTCGTGATCCCGAGGATCCCGACCTTGATCCCCTCCGGGCCGACGATCTTCTCGACGTAGGGCTCGACGCCGACGTCGGCGAGGCCGTACGCGCCGGTGTCGGCGACGTTGGCCCCGAGGACCGGGAAGGTCGCCTGCCCGAGGATGCCCTTGAAGACGGCGCTCCCGTAGTTGAACTCATGGTTCCCGAGCACGAAGGCGTCGTAGCCCATCGCGTTCAGGACGGCCATCATCGGGTTCGTCTGGAGGGCCGGCGCGAGCGGCGTTCCGTCGCTGGCGAAGCCGCTGTAGGACGACTTGAAGTAGTACATCATCGCGTCGCCCTGGATCGCGTCGCCGCCGTTGAGGAGAAGGGTGCGGCCAGGGTTGTGGGCGCGTTCCTGTCCGATCAGGGTCGCCAGCTGGGTATAGCCGACGTAGGCGCCCTTGGCCAGGTTCCCGTGGGAGTCGTTGTGGTGGAGGATCGTGATCGGCACGATCGAGCCGCTATCGGGCGTGTCCGTCCCGTCGCGGGTGATCCGACCGTCGAGCGTGCCGTCGCCGTTCGGGCCTGCGTACGCGGTGGCCGGGGTGCCGTGGTTCGCGCTCACCCAGGCGTTGACGGCATTGAGCATGTCGCCCCAGTAGGTGACGTCCTTCAGGTACTTGAAGGCGTTGAAGCCGTCGCCGCCGGCGGGGGCG
>JBBSAS010000234.1:0-3484 GCA_038252055.1 Candidatus Limnocylindrales bacterium | reverse complement strand
GTCCGCGGCGAACTCGGTGACGAGGTGGTGGATCTCCTCGCCGGCGCCCCGGAGCTCCTCGCCACGGGCGCGGCGGCACGGGCCCTCGGCGACCTCGAACGGATCGACGGCCGCCTGGCCGCGGCCGAACGGCGTGCGGCCGCCGGCGCCGGGGTCGGCAGCCTCGTCACGGGTCTGGCCGCCGGGGCGTCCACCTGGCTCGCCCTCGTCTTCGGCATCGTTGCGGTGCGCGACGGCTCCCTCGGGGGCGTCGCCCTCGCGGTCGTCGCCCTTGCCCCGATCGCGGTCCACGAGGTGATCGGCCCGCTGACCCCCGCCGCGCGCCAGATCCCCGGGCTCGCCGCGGCAGCGCGCCGCGTCACGGACCTCCTCGACCGGCCGGACCCGGTCCCCGACCCGTCCGAACCCGCCGCCGTGCCCGTCGGCCCTCTCGGCCTCCGCGCGACGGGGCTCCGCCTCCGCTATCCGGGTGCGGCCGCCGATGCGGCCGGCCCGATCGACCTGGAGATCCCGGCCCTGGGGCGAGCCCTCGTGACCGGCCCCAGCGGCTCCGGGAAGAGCACGTTCGCTGCCGCCTGCCTCCGCTTCCTCGACCCCGCCGCCGGCACGCTCGAGCTCGTCGGGTCCGCGACGGCGGCCGCCATCGAGTCGCTCGCGGGCGACGACGTCCGCCGGGAGGTGGGTCTCTGCGAGCAGGATCCCCACGTCTTCGACGCGTCGATCGCCGAGAACCTCCGGCTCGCCCGGCCGGGCGCGGACGACGCCACGCTCCTCGACGCGTGCGCGCGGGCCCAGCTGCTCCCGTGGATCGACTCGCTCCCCGACGGCCTCGCGACGGCGGTGGGGGAGCATGGAGCGCGCCTCTCGGGCGGCCAGCGCCAGCGCCTCGCCCTCGCCCGGGCGCTGCTGGCCGACGTGCGGATCCTCGTCCTCGACGAGCCGACAGAGCACCTCGACGAGCCGACCGCCCGGGCGTTCGTGGCCGATCTCGAGGCGGCCACCGCCGGCCGGACCGTGATCGTCCTGACGCATCGCCCCGAGCTCTTCGCCGAGGAACGCTGGCCGCGCCGAGCGGACCTGGCGCCCGCGACCGCGGGCTGACCCGCCCGCCGGGCCCGTTTGGCCACCGCGGGCCGCGAGCACGCTCGGGGGGCCCGGCGGGCGGCGCTGCGCGTCGGCGCCCTGAGCGCGTTCCGGCGCTGAGGCCCTCAGCGCGTGCGCGTCACCTTCGAGAGGCCGGGAGGCGCGTCCGGGTCACGGCCCCGTGCTCGGGCCGCGGCCTCCGCGACGAGGAAGCCCGGCAGGACGTAGGCGAGCGGCGTCAGCGGTTCGGGCAGCTCGGGCGCCACCACGAGGGCGCCCCGTCGGTCGCCGATCTCGGGGCCGCCGACGAGCCAGGGGTCGGCCCCCGTCTGGCGGGCGACGTCGAGCGCCCCATCCACGGCGGCCCCCGCGGGCCCGTCCGGCCGGAAGGCGAGGGTCGGCACCTCCGCCCCGGCGACGACGACAGGGCCGTGGAGCAGGTCGGCCGTCGAGTAGCCGTCGGCGAAGATCCGGCCCGTCTCCTTCAGCTTGAGGGCCACCTCGAGGGCGGTCGCGAAGTTGTGGCCGCGCGAGACGACGAGCGCCTGGTCGGCGCCGGCCAGTGCGTCCACGCACGCCGCGGCCGGACCGGCCACCCAGCCCCGCGCCGCCTCGAGCGTGCTCGAGAGCGCGGCGGGGAGACGGTCGAGGCCGCTCGCCCAGGGGGCCTCGGCACCCAGCTGCCCGGCGAGCCGGGCCACGAGCCCGGCGACGATCGCGAGCGACGCGGCGTACGTCTTCGTGGCGGCGACCGCGCGCTCCTCCCCGGCGCGGAGAGGGAGGACGAGCTCGGCGACCGAGGCGAGCAGTGACGACGGTTCGTTCGTGATCGCGAGGGTCGCCGCTCCCGCGCCGCGGGCGGCGTCCACGACCTCGGCGACGTCCGGTCCGGCCCCGGACTGTGAGACGGCCACGAGGAGAACGTCGTCCCAGCGGAGCGGCGCGTGATAGAGCGTCGTCACCGACGCCGCGGCGAGGCCGACGGGGATCCCGAGGGTCGTTTCGATGAGGTACCGCGCGTAGACGCCGGCGTGGTCCGAGGTGCCGCGCGCCGCGATCAGCACGAAGCGCGGCGGACGCCCCGCGATCGCCCGGGCAACCGCGTCGAGCTCGGCCGCGCCCTCTCCGAGGGCACGTTCCACGACCGCCGGGATCTCCTCGATCTCGCGGGCCATGAGGGTGGATGCGGGTACGGTCACGTGCGGCTTCTCCTTCAGGTCAGTCTCCGTCCCCCCGGACGTAGCGGCGGCCGATGAGCGCGTAGGCGGGCAGGCGGGCGAGCGCCTCGCCCAGCGGACGACCCGGCGACCCATCGCGACCGACGACGGCGAGGAGCGCGTCGGCGTGGGCCGCCTCGGGGCGGGCATCCACGATCGCCAGGTCGATCATCACCCGACCCGCCTCGGGCGAGCCGAGCGTGGCGATCGCATCGTCGGGCGACGCGCCCGCATCGTACTCGGCGCGGATCTCGGCCTCGGCGTGCCAGCGCGGCCGGCGGAGGAGGATCCGGCGCCAGAGGCCGGCCACAGCGGGCGCCACCTGGCCGCTGCCCGGCGCGGGCACCAGGGCGACGTCCTCGCCCCGCGCCCAGCGAGCGGCCTGGTGGAGGAGGGCGTACTCGTCGAGGTCGGCGTAGCGGCGGAGGTCGTCGGCGGGTGACCCGGCGCCGGCCAGGGCCTCGATCGAGGGCGCGAAGACCTCGGCGAGGTCAAGATCGATCGCCCGGACCGTCCGATGGAAGTAGACCTGCTGGTACATGAAGAGCCGCGAGGTGAGGAACATCTCCAGCGCCGCGAGCCCGGACTCGTGGAGGGTGAGCCCGCGCTCGGAGATGAAGGCGTAGCGGCGGAGCCGCTCGGCGTCGATCGGACCGGTCGCGACGCCGGTCAGGTACGCGTCACGCCGAACGTAGTCGAGGTTGTCCACCGTGAAGACGCCCGAGAAGAGCGGCTGGAGCCAGCGCACCCACCGGGGCATCGTGGGATCCTCGAGCGGCGGCTTCGACACGATGAAGGAGACCCAGGCGGGATCGATCGCCTCGCCGTCCGCGAACGCATCGCGGGACGGGTTGCCGTCCCCGGGGGCGCGTCGTACCCGGGCGACGAGGGCGCCGAGCTCGCGCTCGATGATCAGCTGGGAGAGATCCTCGTGGGTGAGCGCCTTACCGGCCGGACGGCGGGCGTCGTCGGGCGCCGGGAAGGAGGCCAGGACGTGGTCGTCGAAGAAGTGGGCGAACGGGCCATGGCCCACGTCGTGGAGAAGGCCCGCGACGCGCATCGTCTCCACCACGAGGCCCTCGGATGGCGGCCGCAGGCCCGGGTCGGTGACGGCGAGCGCCTCGACGAGCGACGGGTAGAGGTGGCGCGCCCAGAGGCCGGCCTCGTGCATCACCCCGAGGCTG
>JBBSAS010000233.1:0-3488 GCA_038252055.1 Candidatus Limnocylindrales bacterium | reverse complement strand
GAGCTCGACCGCCGGGCCCAGGCCAGGCTCCATGCGCGGTACCGCCACCTGGCGGGGCGGATCGGCACCAACAAGGCCATCATCGCGGTCGCCCGCGAGCTGGCGGGCTTCGTCTGGGCGACGGGGCAGCTGGTCCCGATGACCATGGCCGTCTGATGCACAAGGGGGACGGGCAGGGCGTGGTCGAGAGCGACAGGATGAGCCGAGAGCCCTCGAGCACTCCTATGCGATCCCGACTCGCGCTGCTAGTCCGAGGCACCTCGGTGACGACTCACTGTCATGCGGCAACGGCTCTGCTGACCCGCGCATATCAGGGTGACCATCGTCGTACCGGACCTGACCTCGAACGCGCCCTGCCCCACCCCCTTGACAAGTCCTTCCATATCAGGAGGCTGGTGTCAAACACGCGTTCTGAACGGCTGGCGGGCGCGCGGGCACTTCCGGCGGTGCCGCGCGGCAGGAGAGTCACTCGATCGGGCGCCGCAGCGGCCCGGGTGCGATCCCGAGGAGCCCGAACGACGCCCTGGGGCCGGTGACCCGGTCCCTGTCTGTCGCTCGGTCAGCCCGCCTGGACCGTCCAGGTGCCACCCGACCCGGTGAGTCCCAGCACCGCGAGCCGTGCGAGGTTGACGGCCGCGGCAAGGAGCGTGAAGTCGGCGCCGACCTTGAGCCGGCCGCGGACGCGGGCCCGCCTGCCGCCGTGTCTCCGTCGCACGAGGTGGGCGAGCTTGCGCTCGACCTTCGGCCGCGTGGCCCGGTAATCGTCGCGCCAGGCGGGGTCGCGGCTCGCGCTGCGGCCAGCCGTGAGCAGCGCCTCGTGGGGTCCGATCTCGATGCTGCGACCGCCTGCGGCTGTGGTGCACCGGGCTGCGAGCGGACAGGTGGCGCAGGCGGACCGGAACCGGGCCTCGAAGCCCGGGGCGTGCCGGATGAGCGGCGCGACCCGGCCAGCCGGGCAGGTGACGGTGTGGGCCGCGAGGTCGATCGTGAAGTCGGCCTTGGTGAAGTGGCCCGGGACACCGTTCGCGGGCTGGACCTTGACCCGGCTCACCGCTCCGGCGGCATCGAGGGCTGCGAGGACCTCGCCCGCCCCGTACGCCGCGTCGCCGTAGACGACGGGCGGATCGGCAGGCGCGACCTCCGCCAGCTCGGTCTCGAGCAGCGTGAGGGCGACCGAGGCGTCGCCCGCGTTCCCAGGCGTGACGGCGGTCGCGGTGACGAGCTCGGCGTCGGGGTCGAGCGCGACATGGCCCTTGTAGCCATCGAAGCTGCGGTGGTCGGTCTTGTGGCCGTGGCGGGCGTCGGGGTCGACGGTGCTGATGACGCGGTCGCGGGCCACTCGCCTCGCGATCCGGATCCGGCCGTCGGGACCATCCTCGAGGTCCTGGCCCAGCACGGTCGCAAGCAGGGTGGCCGCCTGCCCGAGCGCCGGCGGGAGCGGGCTGCCCTCGAGCGCCTCGAGCAGCGCCTGCCCGTCCCGGGCGAGCGCGTCCACGAGGGCGAGCCGCGCCTCGGCGTCCTCCCAGTCGCAGGCGGGCTTGCCCCCGGTCTGGTAGTCGTCGTCCCGGCGGAGCAGGGCGCGCAAGCCGGGCTCCCGCTCGTCGGCCGCGGCGAGGACGCCCCGGATCGCCGCGCGCACGAGGCTGACCGTGTCCATCGTGGCGACCGCGTCATAGAGCGGCGTGGAGTCGAGCACCCGCCGCACGCCGATGACGCCGGCATCGCTCGCGACCTCGACCGAGCGCTCGAAGATCCGCTTGGGGCGGTCCGAGCGGGCGAGCCGTGCCCGCATGTCGACGAGCACCGTGTGGGCGAAGCCCGGAGCGTCGAAGGGGAGGCCGCCACAGGCGTACTTCGGGCGGGCGTCGAACGTGAACCGCTCGACCGCCTCGCGGTCCGACAGGCCATCGAGGCGCTGGAGGACCATCACGACCGCCACGACCAGGGGCGGCACCGAGCGCCGGCCGATGTCGGCAAAGAGGTCGGCGAAGAGCTCGTCGGGAAAGAGGTTGAGGCACTCCCGCGCGAGCAGGGCATAGATCGATTCCGGCCGGACCCGCGGCGCGCAGAACTCGGTCGTGTCCCGGAAGAGGTCTCCCTGGCGGGGCGTGGGTCCGAGCGACATGGGCGGCTCCCTGCGATCTCAGCCGGGCGGGGCCCATCCGTTCGATCCCGAGCTTTTGCCCAGCAGAATCGTAGCTGCGCCCGCGCTCTTCTGTCAGCCCGTCAGAACGCGCGTTTGACACCAGCCTCCTAGACCGGCCCCACTATCGGCCAGTCTGATCATTCCCAGGTCATCAGGCACCGACACGGCCGTCTTCATATCCGAAGGCTAACTACGTCGTCCGACGCGAGGCGGGCAGTTCCGGGCTTCGGCCTTGGCGGCCGGCGCCCTGGCCGACGTCGCGACCTCCGCCGCTGGCCCTGCACAAGGCCGTCGCGCCACGCGTTCCTGAGCGTGAGTTCTCTCTCGCGTACGATCTTCGACGACTCGGCTGCCGCAGCAACCGCGGACGCACCGCAGATCCGGCGGGGCTTACGCGGCGAGCCCGATCACCAGCCACATGAACCCGACGCCCAGCACCGTGAAGCCAATCGTGAGGCGGCTCGGGTGGTGGGCGTGCGCCTCGGGCAGGATGTCGGAGGTGGCGAGGTAGAGCAGGATCCCGGCGAAGAAGCCGAGGTACAAGCCGAGCAGCGGGTGGGGGATGGTGAAGCCCAGGGTGAGCGCGGCACCGGCCACCGGGGCCAGCGCGTCGAGGGCAAGGAGGGTGAGCGCCCGGCGCCGGTCGTTGCCGTACAGCGACGTGATCGTGTAGGTGTTGAACCCGTCGGCGAAGTCGTGGGCGATGACGGCCACCGCGATGGTCGCGCCGATCGACGCTCCAGCCTGGAACGCCGCGCCGATGGCAAAACCATCCATCACGCTGTGCCCCACGAGCGCCGATCCGGCGAGCAGCCCGACCCCGGGCCGGTGCTGGTGGGCAGCCCACTCGTCCTCGTGTCCGCGGTGGACCCCCATCCAGCGCTCGATCAGGTGCAGCACGAGGAAGCCCGCCACCAGCATGATCAGCGGAGCCTGCACGTGGAACCACTCGGCGGGCTCCAGGCTCAGGGCCTCGGGCAGCAGATCGAAGCCCACCACGCCCAGCATCAGCCCGGCGGCCAGACCGAGCACGAGATGCTGGTAGTCACGAATCCGCAGTGCCGCCCATCCCCCGAGGAGCGTGGTGACGAACGAACCCAGCGCGACGACGACCGGCATCTCGACTCAGCCCGCTGACCCGTCACGGCGTCGGGGGGACCGTCGGCCCGTGGAAGGGCAGGCTCGCCGATGTGGCGCGCCGATCCAGTGGACCATCTGCTTTCTCCTCCCCTCCGCGAATGCACCACCCGTGCGCGCCGGCGTCAGCACGTCGGCGCAGCGCCAGCATGACTCGTTCGGGCCTATCCGTGTGCGGCACCGCGATCCCGGGGGATGCGGCGGG
>JBBSAS010000232.1:0-3489 GCA_038252055.1 Candidatus Limnocylindrales bacterium | reverse complement strand
GTCATCGCCGTCCTCCTCCTCGTCGGCGTCGGCGTGGCGAGCTGGTACGAGGAGCACCTCGCCGCCGTTGCCGTCGTCAACGGCGAGACGATCACGAAGGACGCCCTCCGTGACCGGGTGGCGGTCGAGACGTTCCGCCTCGAGACGCTCGACGCGCGGACTCGCGAGAAGGTCACGCTTGGCCGAATGTCGGCGGCCCAGGGCCAGCAGCTCCTCAACTACCTCGACCAGCAGCGGCAGCCGGACCAGATCGGCAGCGTCGCCTACGAGCGCGCGATCGACACTGCCCTCATCCTCCAGCTGGCTCCCGGCCAGGGCGTGGATGTCACCGATGCAGCGATCGACGACCAGGTCACGAAGGACGCCACGACACCCGAGAGCCGGCACACGTTCATGATCGCGGTGACACCCGAGACGAGCGCGGGCGCGACGGCGCCCACCCAGGCCCAGAAGGACGCGGCGAAGAAGAAGGCCGACGGCCTGCGGGCCGACCTCGCGGCCGGCGCCTCCTGGGAGAACGTCGTGAAGTCGTCCGGTGACGCCGCGGCGGCCGACACGAACGGCGATCTCTATTTCCTCGATGAGGGGATCACCTCGCCGGACGTGCCCTTCGTGGACGCGATCTTCGCTCTCACGGAGCCCGGCTACACCGCCGTCGTCGAGGGCGGCGACGGCGTCTACCGGATCGGGCGGCTCACGGAGATCGCGCCGGCCGTCGTCGACCCGAACTACCTGAGCCGGGCGAAGGACGCCGGCGTCAAGGAGGAGGCCTACCGGCTCGCCGCATCGTCCCTCGTCGCCCGCGACGCCATCGAGGCGAAGCTCCTCGCCGAGGTCGTGGACAAGCCGTCCGAGCAGCGCCGCGTCGCCGAGCTGGTCCTCGAGGGCAACAGCGGCGTCTCGCCGGCCGCGGGTGCCGTGCTCGTGAAGCACCTCCTCTACGCGCCGAAGGACGACGCCCAGGGGGCGGCCTCGCTCGCCTCGGACGACCCGGCCTGGAAGGCCGCCGAGGAGGAGGCAACGAAAGCGTACGGGGAGCTGACCTCGGGGAAGGCCCGCTTCGTGGACCTCGCCCTCGGGAGCGACGACACGGGCTCCGCCGCGCGCAACGGGTTCGTCCCGTACATGGCGAAGGACGATCCGAGCGTCCAGCTCGACCCGGCGTTCGCCGCCGCGATCTTCGCCCCGGGGCTCACGCCCGGCCAGGTCCTTCCCCCGGTCAAGTCCGCGTTCGGGTGGCACGTCATCGAGTTCGTCTCGACCGATGCCCCGGACGTCCGCGCCCAGAAGATCCGCGACCAGGCCGCCGCCCCCGGCGCCGACTTCGCGGCGATCGCGGCCGAGAGCTCGGTCGCCGCCTCGGCCGCCACCGGCGGCGAGCTCGGGTGGGTGGCTCGCTACCAGCGGCCCGCCGAGGAGGAGAAGACGATCTTCGCGACCCAGGCGAACGCCCTCTCCGAGCCGCTCGCCGGCACCGACCTCACGCTCTTCAAGGTCGAGGAGATCGCGACGCGGACGCCGGACGAGGCGCAGGCGAGCGACCTTCGGACCAGCGCCTTTGCCAACTGGTATCTCGGCATCAAGGACGACCCCGAGCAGACGACGATCGAGCGGCTCCTCGGGGGCTGACGGTCCGGTGCTCGACGCCCTGCTCGCCGAAGCCCGTCTCCGCTGGGGGCTCGACCCCGCCGCCGGTGTCGCGGTCGTCCCGCCGGAGCGGCTCGTCGGGATACCCGTGGAGCCGACGGTCCCGCTCCTCGTCGTCCCGCTCGCCCGGCTCCGGGCGGCGACCCCGGCCGACGCGCCGGTTCCGCTTCCCGGCCGCCACGGACCCGGCGGCGGCGACCCGCTGGCGGTCCTGCACCGTCTCTACCCCGCCGACCACCCGGTCGGCCGCCCCGGGATGCACGAGGGAACGACGGTCGGCGACCTCGATCCGTCCGACCTCGATGGCCCGCTCTACCTCCCGCCCCTGGCCCCCGAGCTGGCCCCCGCCTCGCCCTGGTCGATGCCCGCGATCTCGAGCCGGCTCCGGGCCCCCGGCGGCTGCCCCTGGGATCGCGAGCAGACGCATGCGTCCCTGCGCAGGAACCTCCTCGAGGAGGCCTACGAGGTCTACGACGCCCTCGAGGGCGGGGCGACGACCGAGCTCGCCGGGGAGCTCGGCGACCTCTGGCTCCAGATCGTCCTCCACGCGCAGCTCGCGGCCGAGGCCGGGGTCTTCGACCTCGCCGACGTCCAGGCGGCCATCGCCCGCAAGATCGTCCGCCGGCACCCGCACGTCTTCGGCGACGCGGAGGCGCACACGGCGAGCGACGTGAACCGCCAGTGGGAGCGGATCAAGGAGGCGGAGCGGGCAGCCGCCGCGGTCGAGGCCGATGCGCAGGGGTCGGGTGCCCCGGCCCGGCCGAAGAGCGCGCTCGCGGGCGTCAGCCGGTCCCTGCCGGCACTCGCGGCCAGCCAGGAGATGCAGGATCGGGCCGCCCACCTCGGCTACGACTGGCCCTCGATCGAGGGGATCCTCGACAAGGTGACGGAGGAGCTCGCGGAGCTGGCGGCCGCGCCTGACGCCGATGGCCGCGCCGAGGAGCTGGGTGACCTCCTGATGGTCGTCGTCAACCTGGCCCGCCACCACGCGGTGGACGCGGAGGCGGCCCTCCGGGGCGCGAACGACAAGTTCCGACGCCGGTTCGGGATCGTCGAGCGCCTGGCGGCCGGGCGGGGCGTTGCGCTCCGCGACATGACGTTCGACGAGCTCGACGAGCTCTGGCGCGCGGCGAAGGCCGAGCTGGCAGGGGAGAATGGCGTTCCGGCGACCGGCGGAGCACCGGCGGCAGTGGTTCGCATACGCGACGACGAGGAGATGGCATGACGATCGGCAATCGGGGCACCGCCCTCCGGCCGTCGGGGCGCCGCCCCGACGAGTTGCGGCCCGTGACGATGACCCTTGGCGTCCAGAAGTGGGCGGAGGGGTCCTGCCAGATCCGCGTCGGCGACACGGAGGTGCTCTGCGCGGCCACGATCGAGGACCGGGTCCCGCCGCACCTGCGCGGCAAGGGGAGCGGCTGGGTCACCGCCGAGTACTCGATGCTGCCCCGCTCCACCGCGGAGCGGACCCAGCGCGAGGCGACGGCCGGCCGGATCGGCGGGCGCACGCACGAGATCCAGCGCCTGATCGGGCGCTCCCTGCGGGGGGTCGTGGACCTCGGGCGGCTCGGCGAGCGGACCGTCATGGTGGACTGCGACGTCCTCCAGGCGGACGGCGGCACGCGGACGGCGAGCATCACCGGCGGCTACGTCGCCCTCGCGGCGGCGCTCACGACGTACGGGATGGAGCGCCTTCTCGTTGGCAAGGTCGCCGCGGTCTCGGTGGGGATCCACGAAGGGGTGGCCCTTCTCGACCTCGACTACCCGGAGGACAAGGTGGCCGAGGTGGACTTCAACGTCGTCGGCACGGACGCCGGTCACTACGTCGAGCTGCAGGGGACG
>JBBSAS010000231.1:0-3497 GCA_038252055.1 Candidatus Limnocylindrales bacterium | reverse complement strand
GCGTCCCGCGCTCGATGATCTCGCCGAACCCGATCTTGCCGGCATGGGCCACGCCCTCCTCGACGGTCTCGAACGTGCGGCCGTCGTAGAGATCCGGGACGTGGACGACATGCCCGGCTCGCCGCAGGTCGTCGGCGAAGGCGAGGACCCCGGGCGTCAGGCCCTGGGCGTGATGGAAGAGCAGCACCTCGGCCATGTCGTTCCCCTCCCGTTTGAATGCGGCGGACGCCGCGAACCGGGACCGTGAACAGGATAGGTTCCGCTAGCGGAGCGGCGGCCCCGCGACGACCATCCAGTTCCGCTCCGCGATCGCTCGGTATGCTTCGGCATCGACCGGCCCAGCCGGCAGGTTCGCATGCTCCTCGAAGAATCGCTCCATCCCGCCCGGCGTGAACCCGACGAGCACGCGGCCCACCCGGTCACCCACGTTCTGGAAGCAATGGCGCGTTCCGCGGGGAACGAAGACGAACGCGCCCTCGGGCGCGTCAAGGATCTCCTCGTCGGCGCGGAAGCGGAACGTTCCCTCGAGGATGTGCCAGAACTCGTCCTCGCGCCGATGGAGGTGAAGCGGCGGGCCCTGGAGGGGTGCGACAGCAGTCTCGAGGACCGCAAGGCTCCCACCCGTGACATCGCAGTCCGCCTTGACGAGCGTGGGCCCGCCGACCGGCCCGCGGATGAGGCGGCCACCACCGGCCGGGACGACGAAGGATCGCAGCGCCGTGGACATCGCACACCTCAGGCTGGGCGGGGCGGGGCGGGGCGGGGCGGGAGGGGCATGATCGCACCGCGGTCGCATCGGTGCCCGCGGGGGCCCGCGGCCTGGCATTCAGGCCGAGCACCAGCGCGCCCCGGCTCCGGCCGCACACCCCGGCCACGGCCATTTGCCGCGGCTCCGGCCACCTGCCCTCGCTCTCCGGCCACCTGCCCTCGCTCTCCGGCCACCTGCCCTCGCCGACCTGTTTGCGCTGGATGCAACACCTGACACAACCCCGGCCCGGGAGCACGATTCTGCGCCCTTCACTGCAAGAATCCTGCCACTGGAGCCCGGTTTTGCGCTCCCCGTGACGATTCGGTGCATCGGCTGCAAGAAACCAGCAGGTGAGGGCGACCATCTGGGTCAGGTGTTGCATTGGATGAAAACCGCGAGGGCGGGACGGGACGAGTCGGGGCCTGGAGCGGGACGGTGGTCAGGTCCGCGGGCGCGAGACGGCGGCGAGCAGCAGCGGCAGGATCGCGCGCGCCAGCGTATCCGGATCCGCATCGCCGCCGGCGATCAAGGCCCGCCGCGTGCTCCGTTCGACGATCGCGATGACGGCGTCCGTTGCCTCGCCCGGCCCGACAACCAGCTCCCGGCCGAGACGCTCGAGCCCCCGGGCGAGGAACTCGGCGATCCGGGCCTGGAAACGGGCATCGGCCTCGGCGAACGCCCGCGAGGTTGCCGGATCGCGAACCGCGTGGATCTCGAGCTCCGTCTGGATCAGTGAGAACTGCCGGTCGGCGGGGACCGACTCCAGGAGATGATCCACGACCGATGCGAGCGGGCCCCTGGGCCCGGGTCCGGCACCCGGGTCGCCGTCCACGACCATGCCGGGCCCCCGGTACGCTGACTCCTCCACGAGCGCGAACCCGGCGTCGATGTGGGCGAGCAGCCGGGCATGCTCCCGAACGGTGAGGGCGCGCAGGACGTCGGCCTTGTCGGTGAAGTTCGAGTAGAAGGCCCCCCGGGTGAACCCGGCATGGGCACAGATGTTCTCGACGGTGGCGCCGATCACGCCGCGTTCTGCGAACACCTCCCGGGCCGCATCCAGGACGCGTTCGCGCGTGGCCTCCCGGCGGGCCGAGCGGGCCCGAGGCGGAGCAGGGGCAATGGTGCGCGGCGGCGCATCGTCGGCCGCGCGCGGGGCCGAGTCGATGGCCGAGTCGATGGCCGCGTCGCCGGTCGTTCGCGGGGCCGAGTCGATGGCCGAGTCGGTGGCCTCGCTCGGGGCTGCGTCGCCAGTCGTTTGATCCCCCGTCGGCATGCCGTTCTCCCCTTGTGGCCCGGCGGACGGCGTCCTACCGTCCGGATACGCCTCCGTATTCGATACGTGGACGCATCCGATACACGGTCGTATTCTGTCGGACGCAGCGCGGCCTCGCAACCCGGCGCATCGACCGGGCAACCGCGGCGGGGCCCACCGCACGACCGCACGAAACCCGGGCAGGCAGGTGAGGCATGTTCGAACGGCTGGGATCCCTGACGTACCGCTACCGCTTCCTCATCGTCCTCGCCTGGGTCGCCGGTGCCGCGTGGGCCGTCCTGTTCGCCCCGTCGCTCGCCGCCGAGGGCATGACCGACCAGACCTCGTTCCTCCCCTCGTACGCCTCGTCGATGCAGGCGCACGACACGCTGGAGCGCACCTTCCCCGGCTCGACTTCGGCGAGCTCCGCCACGCTCTCGTTCTCCCGGGACAGCGGCCTGGCAGGTGCCGATCGCGCCTACATCGCCGAGACCGCGGCCTGGATCACGAGCGCGGATGCGCCCGCGGGACTCCGCGAGGCGGTGTCGAGCGTGGACACGGTCGATTCGCGGCCCGAGCTGGCCTCGATGATGCGGAGCGCCGACGGCGTCCTCGAGCTCGTGACCGTCAACCTCAACGTCACGCTGGCCGGCGGCGAAGGCGACGTCGTCACCACGTCCCTCCGCGATCACATGGCATCCACGGCGCCGGCCGGGCTGGCGGCCCACGTGACGGGCGCAGCCGGGATCAGCAGCGACTACCTGGCGGCGATCATGGCCGGGACCGACAGCACCACGATGGTGACGATCCTCCTCGTCGTCGTCATCCTCCTGCTCATCTATCGGGCCCCGCTCGCGGCGATGGTGCCCCTCGTCACGATCGGCGCGGCCTTCGTCATGGCCCGGGGTGTCCTCGGCGTGCTGGCCCTCGCCGGGTGGAAGGTCTCGTCGCTTCTCGACACGTTCATCGTCGTGCTCGTCTTCGGCGTCGGCACCGACTACGCGATCTTCCTGATCTCGCGCTTCCGCGAAGAGGTGGCCGGCACCGACTGGCACCAGGCCTCGCGGACGACCGTGCGGCGAATCGGCGCCGTCATCAGCGCCAGCGCGGCCACCGTGATCGTCGGCCTGGGGGCCATGGCCTTCGGCGACTTCGGGATGATCCAGACGACCGGTCCCGCGCTCGCGGTCGGGATCTTCGTGACCCTGGTCGCCGGGCTGACCCTGGCCCCGGCGCTCCTCTCGATCTTCGGCCACTACCTCTTCTGGCCGCTCCACGCCCGAATCGAGCCCGAGGGCGAGCCCGACGGGTTCTTCGCGCGACTGGCCGGCGCGGTCTCGCGGCGTCCTCTGCCGGTGACGATCCTGCTCCTCGTCGTCCTCCTCGTGCCGGTCGCGGCCCTGCCGCAGATGCGGACGAACTTCGACGTGCTCACCGAGCTCCCCGCCGATTCCGACGCGCGGGCCGGCTTCGACCAGGTGGCGACCCACCTCGGGC
>JBBSAS010000230.1:0-3506 GCA_038252055.1 Candidatus Limnocylindrales bacterium | reverse complement strand
GGCCGCGCTCGCGGCGCTCGCCGCCGCCCGCGCCGGTCGGGGAGCCTGGTGGTCGTTCCTGCTCGCGAGCGCGATCCTTGGCCAGTTGACCTCCCCCGTCCTCCTCACCATCGCGTCGGTGATCGCATCGCTCGCTGCCGGCGAGGTCGGGTGGCCCGCGTCCGCGAGCTTCGCCTGGCTCCTCGCCGGCCTCGGGATCGCGGTGGGCAACGCGGTCCTCGCCGGAGCCTTCGCCGCGGTTCCGCGGGCGGCGGTCGACAGCCCAGCGTCCGACGCGCAGGATGACCCGGGACGGGTCGCGTCGCCCGACGCACCGCAGGAGCCCAGGGAGCCGTGATGCAGCAGCGCGCCTTCGGCAGCACCGGTCGATCCGTGAGCGAGCTCGGGGTCGGCATGTGGGGGATGGGCGGCGGCATCGGCGGCTGGACCGGCTCCGACGACCGGACGTCGATGTCCGTCCTCCAGGCCGCGGTGGACGCCGGGATCACGTTCTTCGATTCCGCGTCCGTCTACGGCGCCGGACACAGCGACCAGCTGATGGGCGCGCTGGCCCGCACCAACCCGTCCGCCGGCCTCTTCCTCGCCTCGAAGGTGGCCCCGAAGAACCGGGAGTGGCCGGCCCGCCCCGGCGACCGGGTCCGCGACGCGTTCCCGCCCGACCACGTCCGGCGCTCGGTCGAGGGAATCCTCCGCCAGGTGGGGCTCGAGATGCTCGACCTCGTCCAGTTCCATGTCTGGCAGGACGCCTGGGCCGACGATCCGGGATGGCAACGCGCCGTTGAGAACCTGAAGCGGGACGGCCTGGTGCGCCACGTCGGGATCAGCGTCAACCGGCGCGAGCCGGCGAACGTCCTGCAGACCCTCCGGACCGGGCTCATCGACGCCGTCCAGGTGGTCTACAACGTCTTCGACCAGGCGCCCGAGGACGAGCTGTTCCCGCTCTGCCGGGAGCTCGGCGTCGCCGTCATCGCCCGGGTGCCGCTCGACGAGGGGAGCCTGGCCGGGACGCTGACGCTCGATTCGCGCTGGCCGGATGGCGACTGGCGGAACAGCTACTTCGGACCGGCCTCCCTCGCGGAGACGATCCCGCGGGTCGAGGCGCTCCGCCCTCTGATCCCAGAGGGGGAGACGATGGCCCAGCTGGCGCTGCGCTTCATCCTCGCGAACCCCGACGTGACGACGGTGATCCCCGGGACGCGGAGCCCGGCGCACCTCGCGGCGAACGTCGCGGCGGCCGATGCCGGGCCGCTGCCGCCCGATTTGGTGACCGCGCTCCGGGCCCACCGCTGGGATCGCCCCCAGTCGCGCGCCTCGCAGTCGTAGGGGGCGCCGCGCTCGGGGGCGCCTCGGACTCGGCGGTGCCTCAGGACACGGGCGCCCCGGTGCCATCGGCTGGGGTGTCGGTCGCGCTCGCCGAGGCGGCCGTCTCGGCGGCGGACGCCCCGGTGGCATCGGCCGGCGCTGACGTCTCGGCGGCGGACGTCTGGCCCGCGGGTGATTCGGCGGTGCCGGCGACCTCGGCGATCACGCCGATCGAGACCCGGAAGCCGGCCCGGCGCTGGAGCGGCGGCATGAGCGTCCCCTGGCCGACCGGCGTGTCGCCGGGGAACCAGCGGACCCACTCCTCGTTGAAGGCGTCGAAATCCGCGGGGTCACGCAGCGCCCAACTCGCCCAGGCGATCCGCTCGAGCGAGCTCCCATCGGCCTCGAGTCGCTCCTGCAGGTTGCGCAGGCACCGGATCGTGTGCTCGACGATCCCGCCCGGGACCACCTGGCCGGTCTCCTGGTCAACCGGCCCCATCGAGGAGACGTAGACCATCCCGCCGGCGGTCACGGCCCGGCCGAGGCCCACCGGGGGCGGCGGGAGAGCCTCCGTCGTCGTCTCGGCCGAACGCCATCGGCCCTTGCCGGGACGGGTGGGGTGCGCCGGATCCTCGGGCGTGATCCCGAACTCGCCCGGCGGGAGCTGGATGCCGCTCGTCTTGAACTTCCCCATGAAGGTCGGCCGGATCCCGGTCGGCTTCAGGAGGCCCTCGATGCGGCCGTCGTGCACGCCGGTCTGCTCGAAGGTGAAGATGTCCTGGGTGAGGATCTCGTCGTCCTCCATCCCATAGACCTCGGTGATGTTGACGACCTTCCGCGACCCGTCCTTCAGGCGAGCCGTGTGGACGATGAGGTCCACCGCCGAGGCGATCTGCTCCCGGATCGCCCGGAGCGGCAGGTCCACGCCGGCCATCAGGACCATCGTCTCGAGGCGGCGGAGCATGTCGGGTGGGCTGTTCGCGTGGCCCGTGGAGAGCGATCCCTCGTGGCCGACGCTCATCGCCTGGATCATGTCGAGGGCCTCGCCCGAACGGCACTCGCCGACGATGATCCGGTCCGGACGCATGTGGAGGGTGTTGCGGAGCAGGTCGCGGATCGTGACCTCGCCGCTGCCCTCGAGGTTCGGCGGCCGGGCCTCGAGGGTGACCACGTGCGCCTGGCGGAGCTGGAGCTCGGCTGCGTCCTCGATCGTCACGATTCGCTCGTCGTTCGGGATGAAGGACGAGAGGACGTTGAGGGTCGTCGTCTTGCCCGAGCCGGTGCCGCCGGAGACGAAGACGTTGAGCCGGGCTTCGATGCAGGCTCGCAGGAAGTCGAACATCTCGGCGGTGGCGGTGCCGAAGCCGATGAGGTCCTCCACCGTGAACGGGGAGGCGGCGAACTTCCGGATCGTGATCACCGGCCCGACGAGCGAGAGCGGCGGGATGATGACGTTCACCCGGGAGCCGTCGGGGAGGCGGGCGTCCACCCGGGGGCTGGACATGTCGATCCGGCGGCCGATCGGGGTGATGATCCGGTCGATGATCCGGAGCATGTGCTCGTCATTGAGGAACGTCTGCGGGACACGCTCGATCTTGCCGCCCCGCTCGATGTAGATCTGCCCGGGGCCGTTGACCATCACCTCCGTGATCGACTCGTCCCGGAGGAGGGACTCGATCGGCCCGAGGCCCTGGATCTCCTCCGCCACCTCGCCGATGAGGCGCACGCGCTCGTCGTGGGTGACGGCGAACCCGTTGGCGCGCACGATCCGGTCCACGATGGTCTCGATGCCGGCCCGGAGTTCGGCCTCGGGTGCCTCGAGGAGCGTGCGGGAGGCGTTGCCGACCTCCTCTTGGAGGCGGAGCCGGATATCACGCAGGAACGCCTGCCGGGCGTCCTGGGCCGGGGTCGCGGCAGGGGGTTGGGCGACAGGGCGCGGAGCGGCAGCGGGCCGCGGCGTTGCGGCCGGCGAGGCGACCACGGCCTCGGTCCCGTCGACCCGGTCGGACGCGGGATCGGCGCCGGGCGGCGGGACGACGGCGGACGGGTCGATGGCCGGCTGGGCGTTTGTCGGCGGACCGCCGGGTTGCTGGCCCGCGGCGCCACGTTGCGCCTCCTCGACGCGCTGGCGCAGGCTCATGGGCTCGGTCTACCCCCGGGTTCGAAGGGAGGAAGCGGGACGGCGCAATTGTAGTGGCTCGGCG
>JBBSAS010000229.1:0-3539 GCA_038252055.1 Candidatus Limnocylindrales bacterium | reverse complement strand
TGACGTGCTCCGTGCCGTTGCGCCGGACGTGACCGTGGAGCCGGAGCTCGCGGATCGGGCGCTCGCCGAGATCCTCCTCGAGCCGACGCGGATCTACGCTCGGGCGCTGCTCGCGATCCGGGCGGCGGTGCGGCCGGGTGGCGAGCCCGCGGTCGCCAGGGCCGGCGGCCCGGGGCCTGTGGCCGGCGGCCTGGGGCCTGTGGCTGGCGGCCCTGGGCTCGGCACTGGCGGCCCGGTGCCCGGGGCCACCGAATCGGGGCTCGATCTCCACGGGATTGCCCACGTCACCGGTGGCGGCCTCGCCGGGAACGTCCCCCGGATCATCCCCGACGGCCTCGCGGCCCGCATGCATCCGGACAGCTGGGCGATGCCCTCGATGATGCGGATGCTCGGGGTCCTTGGGCGCCTCGACGATCCGGAGCTGCGAGCGACCTTCAACGGCGGCCTCGGGATGGTCCTCGCCGTGCCGGCTGGCGCGGTGGAGGCGACGATCGCGTCGGCGGCGGCGGAGGGGATCACGGGAATCGTGGTTGGCGAGGTGGTCCCGGCAGCGGCGGCCAGCGGACGACGGTACGAGGAGGTGCGGTGATGGGCGGACGGATCGCGGTTGGCGTCTCGGGCAGCGGCAGCAACCTGCGGGCCCTCGCGGCACGGATCGACCGCGGGTCGCTCGCCGTCGAGATCGCCCTCGTCTTCGCGGACCGGGACTGTTCCGCGATCACGTGGGCCGGAGAGGCCGGCCTCGAGACGGCCGTGATCCCGGATCTGGGCGCGCGCGAGCCCGACGTCCGCTCCGAGGCGGACCGGGTGCTCGCAGCAGCGGTCGTGGCCGCCGGGGCGGAGGCCGTCGTCCTCGCCGGCTTCATGCGCCTGGTCGGGCCCGCGCTCCTTGCCGCCTTCCCGGATCGCGTCCTGAACCTCCATCCCTCGCTCCTTCCCGCGTTCCCCGGCGCGCACGCGGTCCGCGACGCGCTCGGGGCGGGCGCGGCCGTCACAGGGGTGACGGTTCACCTCGTGGACGCCTCGCTCGACGGCGGGCCGATCGTGGTCGCCGAGGCTGTCCCGATCCTGGCGGACGACACGGAAGAGTCCCTGCTCGAACGGCTGCACGCGGTCGAGCACCGGATCCTGCCGCGGGCGGTGGGCTTCCTGCTCGCGGGCGCCCTGCGCGTGGACGGCCGGCAGGTCGCGATGAACGCGGCCCTGGCCGCGGAGGCGCTCCCGGTGCCGCGTCGCGCCCTCCTCTCGGTCTCCGACAAGACCGGACTGGTCCCGTTCGCCGCCGGGCTCGTCGCCCGCGGCTTCGAGCTCGTCAGCACGGGAGGGACGGCCCGCGCCCTCCGCGAGGCCGGCCTGCCGGTCACCGACGTCGCCGCGGTCACCGGCTTTCCGGAGATGCTCGACGGGCGCGTGAAGACGCTCCACCCGCGCGTACACGGGGGGGTCCTGGCCGACCGCCGGCTGGCGTCCCACCGGGAGCAGCTCGCGGCCGCGGGGATCGAGCCGTTCGAACTCGTCGTCGTCAACCTCTACCCCTTTGCCGCCGCCGCCGAGCGGGCCCTGCGCGGGGACCTGGACCTCGACGGCCTCGTGGAGGAGATCGACATCGGCGGCCCCTCGATGGTTCGTGCCGCCGCGAAGAACCACGCCAGCGTCGCGATCGTCACCGACCCCGGCCGCTACGACGCGGTGCTTTCCTCCCTCGTCGCGGCGGGTGCCGTCCCCGCTGGCCTGCGTGCCGCCCTTGCCGTCGAGGCCTTCCGTCACACCGCCGCCTACGACGCCCGGATCGCCGAGGTGCTGCCGGAGCGGATGGCCGCCGAGGGCGTCGCCCTCCCCGACGAGCCGGGGATGCCCGGTGCCGCCGACCCGTACCCGGCGCGGCTCACCGTCACCCTCGAGAAGGTCGGGACGCTGCGCTACGGCGAGAACCCCCACCAGGCTGCGGCCCGCTACCGTCGCCCCGGCGCCGCGCCCGCCGACGGCCCGTTCGCGACGGGTGCCCCGCCGCTCCAGGGCAAGGCCCTCTCCTACAACAACGTGCTCGACGGCTCGGCGGCGGCCGGGATCGGGCGGCTCCTCCGGGGGCCGGCCTGCGTCATCGTCAAGCACACGAACGCCTGCGGGGCTGCCGAGCGCGACACCCTCGCCGCGGCCTGGGACGATGCCCTCGCGGCCGATCCGATCTCGGCCTTCGGCGGGGTGGTGGCGCTCACTCGGCCGGTCGATCGCACCGTGGCGGAGCGGCTGGTGAGCATCTTCCTCGAGGTTGTCGTGGCGCCCGGATTCGAGCCGGAGGCGCTCGAGGTGCTCTCGGCGAAGCCGAACCTGCGCCTCGTCGTGGACGAGCTCCTGGGCTCGGCTGCCGCCCCGGCCGCACCCGCCCCGTCGGCCTCGCTGCGCTCCGCCGGCGGCGCGGTCCTCGTCACCGCCCCGGACACCATGCCGGACGATCTCGCGACCTGGAGCGTGGCCACGAAGCGTCCCCCATCCGCAGGGGAGCGCCGCGACCTCGACCTCGCCTGGCGCCTCGTCCGCGGCGTCACCTCGAACGCGATCGTCCTCGTCCGCGACGGGATGCTCATCGGGATGGGCTCGGGCCAGACGAGCCGGGTGGATGCGGCCCGCCAGGCCGTGGCCAAGGCGGCGGCGCTCCTGGGCGCGGATCGCCTCGTTGGCGCGTCATGTGCATCGGACGCCTTCTACCCCTTCCCCGACGCGGTGGAGGTCTGTCTCGTGGCAGGTGTCACCGCGTTCGCCCAGCCGGGCGGCTCCCTCCACGACGCCGATGCGATCGCCGCCGTCGATGCCGCCGGCGCGACGATGCTCCTCACGGGGGTCCGCCACTTCCGGCACTGAGGATCCGGCGCCGCGGCGGGGTGCCCGCCCTGCGGCTCCGTCCCGTCCGCGCATCCCGGGCGCTGCGGCGCCGTGCCCTGCTACGATCGGCCGGCCATGCCCGACGAGCCCGCGACGCCCGACCATCCCGCCGCGCCGGATCGCTTCTACGTCACGACCGCGATCGCCTACGCGAACAACAAGCCCGGCCTCCACACCCTCTACGAGGTGATCGGCGCCGATGCGCTCGCCCGCTGGCAGCGGATGCGCGGCCGGCCCACCCGCTTCCTCACCGGGACCGACGAGTACAGCGTCAATATCGCGATGACCGCCGAGACGCGCGGGCAGGACCCGAAGGCGTTCGTCGACGAGATGGTCGGGCTCTTCAGCGCCGCCGAGGATGCCCTGCTGATCGCGCCGGATCGCTTCATCCGGACCACCGATCCCGATCACGAGGTCGCGGTCCACGAGCTCATCCGCCGCTCCTTCGCCGCGGGCGACCTCTACCAGGGCACCTACGAGGGCTGGTACTGCCCGAACGAAGGCTTCAAGGCGCCGTCCGACCTGCTCGAGACCCCCGATGGGATGCGCTGTCCGAACCACCCGGAGATCGAGCTCCAGTGGCTGACCGAGGCGAACTGGTTCTTCCGCCTCTCGGCGTTCCAGGAGCGGCTCGAGCGCTACTACGAGGAGCATCCGGA
>JBBSAS010000228.1:0-3540 GCA_038252055.1 Candidatus Limnocylindrales bacterium | reverse complement strand
GCGGCCCTCGACTACCTCGGCCGGCTCGCCGGCGGCTCGGCGCCGTCCCGCCGCACGCTCCGCCCGACGAGCCTGCGGCGCCGGACCGCGGCCCTGCGTGCGTTCTACCGGTTCGCCCTCGCGGAGGATCTCGTGGCCATCGAGGTCGCCGACCACCTCGACCTGCCGAGCGAGCCACGGATCCTCCCCGACCCACTGACGATCGAGGAGGTCGAGCGGCTCCTCGAGGCGGTCGATCCCGACCGGGTCGGCTTTCCGGGCGACCTCGCTGGCGATCACGAGATCGATGGCGCGGAAGGACGACCGCGGAGCGCCATCGCGCGGGCCGTCCTCGCCGCCACGCGCGACCGGGCCCTCCTCGAGCTCCTCTACGCGGCGGGATTGCGGGTGAGCGAGGCGCTCGGCCTCGACCTCGACGACCTCGACCTCGAGGGCGGCGGCGTCCGCGTCATCGGAAAGGGAGACCGGGAGCGGCAGGTTCCCGTGGGCGACGTCGCCGTCGCCTGGCTACGGCGCTATCTCGCCGAGGCGCGGCCGCCGCTCCTCACCGCCGACCGGGTACGGGCGACCCGCGGCACCCGGGGCGGGCCGGTCTTCGTCTCGGACCGGGGCCGGCGGCTCGGACGCCGGCAGGCGTGGGAGGCGGTGAAACGGGCCGCGACGACCGCGCGCCTCGGACCGCGGGTCTCCCCGCACACGCTCCGCCACTCGTTTGCCACACATCTCCTCGAGGGCGGCGCCGACCTGCGGGTCGTACAGGAGCTGCTCGGGCATGCGAGTATCTCCACGACGCAGATCTACACCCATCTCACCGGGGAGCGGATCCGCGAGGTCTACGCGCGGGCCCACCCGCGCGCATGAGGGACGAGGGACAGGATGAGCTACGCGGACTCCCTGCTCACCGACGGTGAGTACGTCGTCTACCGCACCCGGCAG
Organism: Candidatus Limnocylindrales bacterium; assembly: GCA_038252055.1. Lineage (GTDB taxonomy): Bacteria > Chloroflexota > Limnocylindria > Limnocylindrales > CSP1-4 > CTSoil-043. Next base: position 2,604 of record JBBSAS010000228.1, on the reverse strand, counting down.
CATCCCCTGGCCAGAGTTCTCGGAGCGAAGTGGGGGATCCTCCTCCTCGGGATCGGCGTCGCCCTCGCCGTTCTCTTCGTGTTCTTCGACTGGAAGAGCACCCAGCTCTCGCTCTTCCTGGCCTGGGCGATCCCGATCTGCCTGATCCTCGGCGTGATCCTTGTCGGGTGGACCTATCTCGGCTGGAGCTACGAGGACTACCTGATCACGAACCGGCGGGTCATCAAGTCCACCGGGATCCTCAGCAAGAAGGCCGCCGACAGCTCGCTCGAGAAGATCAACGACGCGATCCTTGAGCAGTCGATCTGGGGCCGGATGATGGACTGGGGGAGCCTCCAGATCCTGACCGCCTCAGACATGATGGACGTGGACTACCGCATGCTCCACCATGCGCCGGAGTTCAAGAAGGTCATGCTGATGACGAAGAACGACCTCGAGACGGGGACCGATCGCCGCTCCGACATCCGGCGAGCACCGGTGGCTCCGCCGATCGCCGAACCGCTCGCGTCCGCGCCGGTCGGGCCGGAGCCCGTCACGGCCGCGGCGTCGGTGCCCACGCCGGCAGCGGCACCCCCCGCACCGCCCACGGCCGAGGAGAAGCTGCGAAGCCTCGCGAAGCTTCGCGATGACGGGATCATCAGCGCCGAGGACTACGAGGCGAAGAAGGCCGAGCTGCTCAACCAGCTGTAGGGCCGGTAGGGCGGCGCGCGCTACCATTGCCGTCGCCCCCAACCCGCTTCTCGGAGTCCCGTGCCCGATCTCAATCCGACCGTCCTCGTCGCGGTCGCGGTCTTCCTCCTCGTCGGCTTTCCCGTCCACGAGTGCGCCCACGCGTACGCGGCCTACCGTCTCGGTGACGGCACGGCGAAGCTGTTCGGCCGGCTCACCCTCAACCCGCTCGTCCACCTCGACCCAGTCGGGTCGATCGTGCTCGTCCTCTCGGCGCTCCTCGGCGGCTTCTTCATCGGCTGGGCGAAGCCGACGCCCGTGAACCCGTCGATGCTCCGCGGCCGCCACGGCGAGGCGATCGTGGCCGCCGCCGGCCCCGTCTCGAACATCGCGATGGCTCTCGTCGCCGGGCTGGTCTTCCGGGTCATCGCTGCCGCCCTGGGGTTCTCCTCGGAGGCCGTGGTCTTCGGGCTCAACGTCGTCTTCGTCTTCGTCGCCATCAACGTCGCCCTCTTCATCTTCAACCTCGTCCCGATCCCACCGCTCGACGGCTCGCGGGTCCTCTTCTCGTTCCTCAGCCCCCGGACGGTCTGGCGGATCCGGCCGACGCTCGAGCAGTGGGGGTTCATGGTCCTCCTGCTCGTGATGATCGTTCCGATCGGCGACTCGTCGCTCGGCGGGCGCGTGATCGGCCCCCTCATGCAGGGCATCACCCGCCTCCTCGTCGGTGTCTAGGCCGGGCCAGCTCGGGCGGCACGTCACGGCCCGCGTCCGGGCCGTCGAGCGGGCCCGCCTCGGAGAGTGGCTCACCGCTCCGCAGCTCGCCCTCTTCGACGGGATGCCGGTCGCGGACCGTCGCCACGGCCTCGACGTCGTCGCCGTGCTCCGCCGCGCCGGCGTGGACGAGGACGACGTCCTCGTCGCGGGACTCCTCCACGATGCCGGGAAGGGACGGTCGGTCCGGCTCTGGCACCGCATCGCCTGGTCGCTCGGGGAGGATCTCGGTCCATGGGCCCATCGGCTCGCGGCGCGGCTTCCCGGCGGCGCTGCGGGGATGGCGCGCCTCCGCGACCACGAAGCGCGCTCGGGCGAGCTCGTCGCCGCGGTGGGCTGCTCGTCTCGGACGGTGGCCCTCGTCCGGGGTGTCGCCCCGTCCGGCGACGAGGCCTCGCTTGCGCTCCTCCATGCCGCCGACGAGGCCTGTTGATGGCCATCGAGGCGCTCCCGCGCCCGGCGCTCGCTGCCCCCGCGATCGCCTTCTCGGGGCACCGCCGACCCGAGGACGCGACGCAGGTTCGCCTCGAGGAGTGGGAGGGACCACTCGGCCTCCTGCTCTCGCTCGTCGAGGCGCGCCGGCTCGACGTCCTGACCGTGCCGCTCGGGGCGCTCGCGGAGGCCTACCTCGACGCCCTGGCGTCCGTGCAGGGAGACCGTCTCGGCAACCTCTCGGCGTTCGTCGCCGTGGCGAGCCAGCTGATCCTCATCAAGAGCCGGGCGCTCCTCCCGAGGCCCCCGGACCCGGCCGTCCCGCTCGACGAGGAGGCCGACCCGGAGGCGGCCCTGCGCGCCCGGCTCCTTGTCTACAAGGCCTACCGGGACGCGGCCGCGGCGATGCAGGCCCCGGCACTCGCCGGGTGGCAGGCCCTGCGTCGTGATCCGGCGGTGGCCCTCGCGGCCGGGCGCGCCGGTGCGATCGAGCCCCTGCCGCCCCGTCTCGACCCCGCGATCCTCGTCGCTGCCCTCGAGCGCCTCGTGGCCGTGGCGCCGCCGCCGGTCGTGCCCTCGGAGGCACTCCCGCGCACGATCACCCTCGCAGAGCGGGCAGCGCTCATCCGGGCGGCGATCGCGGAGGCCGGGCCGGTCGTGCTCCAGGAGTTGCTCGCGGGGGTCCGCGACCGGGTCGTCGTCGCGGTGACCTTCCTCGCGATGCTCGAG
>JBBSAS010000227.1:0-3570 GCA_038252055.1 Candidatus Limnocylindrales bacterium | reverse complement strand
TCGGCCCGACCGCCTGCGCGTTCTCGGGGTTGTCCGTGTAGGGCGGGCCGTAGGTGGCCGTCCCGGAGGTCCCGGTCAACTCCGCGAGCGTGGTGGCGACGAAGTCGTCCGGCGCGGCCACGGCCCAGTTCTGGAACGAGATCGCATCGACCTTCGGTGAGCCGAACACGGCCGAAAGGCCGACGGTGAGCAGCGCGACCACGGTGAGGGCGACCAAGCCCTCCTTGATGAGGTCATAGCGAACGCGGGGACCCCGCCAGCCGCGCTGTGCGCGCTGGTCGTCCATGCGGTAGCTCACGTGGCTCCCTCCCCCTCGGTGAGGTGCTCCTCCAGGGCGTCATAGGGCGGAACCACGCCGCGTCTGCGAACCCACAGGATGTGGATCCCAACGATGCCGATGGCGGCCAGCGGCAGCAGCACGACGTGCAGCGTGATCATCTGCCCGACGTTGAGGAGGTTGACGAGGGAGCCGAGGCCGGTCGCGTTGACGGCGTCCTTGCCCTGCGTCGCCACCCATTGGGCCTCGAAGTCCTGGAGCGACGCGTAGCCGGTGAGCGCGGTGACGACGCTGACGAAGAATGCCGTCACGCCCAGCATCCAGGTGAACGCCCGCCGGCCGCGGAAGGCTCCCATGAGGAAGACGGCGACGAAGTGGGCGAACATGAAGAGAAAGAAGAGCTCGACCGCCCAGTAGTGGAGCGAGTCGAAGAAGGCCCCAACGCTCGATCCGGTCCACCACTCCGGCCCGAAGAGCGCCAGCGGAATGCCGGTGATGACGAGCAGCACCAGCGAGGCGAGGGTGCTGATCCCGGCAACGTAGAACCAGCTCCTGACGTAGGTCGGCTCCGTGTCGGGGAGGAGACGCCGCGGAGGCCAGCTGTCGAGGAACCATCGCCGACCTCGCCCGTCGAGCGTGTTGCGAAGTCCGGGCGGCAGTTTCTGCGGGTCGTCCTCGAAGTGGACGCGCTGGTTGCCCCAGCTGCCGCGCTCAGGCTTGGCCATCGCCCTGCTCCTCGGACCCTTCGTAGCCCGTGTAGTCCACCTCACGGACCGGGAATGGGATGACCGCCGCGAGAATGAGGAGACCCACCAGGACGAGGTACCAGACGAGGTTCGAGACCTGCAGCGTGAACCAGTCGCCGTTCGTGATCACGGCTCCCCGCCCGCAGAGATCGATCAGGCCCGTCGTGTCGCACGGGGGAATCGGTGCCATCCGCAACCTCCCGATGTCTCGACGGCATCCCTTCAAGGCCGCCTTGATCCGAGAACAGTCCGGCCCCGCAAGGCCACGGACCGACGACCCGAGGCGTGCCGCCAGATCTTCTTCCGATGGCGTAACAGTGGCAGCCAGTGTATCGCACTGTCAGTGTTCAAGTCGGGGTCCTCGAGGCGGCGAGGAGCGAGAGCCTCGGGCACACCGCCAAGCTCGAGCGCCTGCTCGCGATCGAGGTGACGGCTACCGAGGCGCGGCGACGAGCCAGCCTCAAGCGGTTCGCCTCGCTGCCGGCGGCCTGGCGCTTGTCGGACTTCGGTTTCGAGGCCCAGCCGTCGGTCGATCGGGCCCTCGTCAACGAGCTCGGGACGCTGCGCTTCCTCGAGGACGCCACCAACGTCCTGTTCATCGGGCCCCCGGGGTCGGCAAGACGATGCTCGGCTAGACCTCGGCTAGACCACCCTTACGGCGGCCGGTTCTCAGGCAGCCCGGTGAGAACTGGTAGCAACAGTCGCGAGACCTTCTCGGTCGGCAGCACCTCCGATCAGTCGTCCAGCGGCATGGGCCTTCGCACCCCGACCGTGGTCGATCCCACGGGCATGTCAAGCGTTGAGCCCGACCTGAGTTTCGCGGAGTGCCTCTCTCCAGGGGGCTTTTGCGAGAATGTGCCAGAAGCCGTTGCTCAATTGCCGTCGCCGAGGCCCCATTCCAAGCCCAGCGCCTCCACACGAACACTCAGCTCGGCCGTGCCCACCGCGGTTGCGAGGTCGCGTACCAGCGCCAGCGCGCGTTCGACAGGGCTCCGCCCGCTCGGGTCCCCGATGTGCAGCACGAGCCGATCCAGCTCGGCCATCTCGGCCGCCAGGAGTTGAACCAGCGTCATCATGACCCGGTTGCCGCCGAAGGCCCCGCAGCCCCAGAAGCCGGAGTGGATGACGACCAGGGCGTCGGGGCCGGCCACTCGCCGCGATTCGAGGACGGCTGCGCGGAAACCGGAGTAAGCCGTGCAGATCGCGAGCTCGATCTGCTCCCGGTGGTATCGGCCGAAGCCGCCGAAGGGGGCGACGATCGCGATGATGTTGGAGATCGTCGGCGGATCGATCCGTGTCGTCGCCTGACGGACGGCGTCGGCCGTGGCTGCCGCGAACGCCATGCCGTACAGCCAGCTCGGGCCGCCCCTCCCTGACCCTGGAGCCGCCTCGATGCTGACGCGTCGCTCGGCGCCCATGACGAGGACCGGCGTCGAGCGACCGTTCTCCCTCGTCGCGGTCGGTCGACCTTCCGCGACGAGGGCCTCGCGCAGGGATCCGAGGACGGGATGCTCGGCGACCTGCATCTCGTCTTGGGCGAAGAGTGCCGAGCCGTAGGCGTAGAAGAGATTGGGATCGGCGAAGTTGACGTGCCATTCGACGCCGACGCCCGGGTCGGGGAGTGGGCGGTAGTCGTAGAAGCCGTCCCGGACGACGACGAGTTCAGCAGCCCTGCCGGGATCGACGAGCTGCGGAAGCGGCATCTCCGCCCACCGGCTGTACTCCAGCCGACCGGAGTGGACAGCGCCGGCCGGGCAGGCGATCGCGAAGAGCACCTGCTTGTTCTCGTTGCGAAGCACCCCCGGGTGCCGCCGCATCAGCTCTGCCGCCGGGTAGGTGCGCCGCTGCAGCGGCTCGGGGAGCGACGGATCTCGCGGTGCGGTCATCTCCGCCTCCGGTATCGGGCCGTACTCTCGCATATCGCAGATTGCCGCATCGCGGTCATGCCGGCGTGGCCGGGAACTTGTGCGTCTCGTCAAGGCGGCGTGCGATCCACGACTCATCGTCGCTGGCGCGGGTCAGGTCGCGAAGGATTCAGCCCTGAACCGTCATGCGCGTGTCCCGGCAGCGGTGACTGAATGCCACGTAGGCGGCGACATACCGGACCGATCGGTTTGCCTCGTCGTAGTGATAGGCGCTGAGCCGCCAGCCGGCGAGCGGCTCCCCGCAGCCGGCGCAGCGATTGTGGTTCTCGCACCGGCACCGGACCCGTATGACCCGCGGCGTGAGGTCGCCGTCGCCCTCGCCGTTGAGAGCGAGGTAGTCGCCCGCGAACCAGCGGCAGGTCGTGCAGCGAGCGAGCCCCTCTGGGACGCCGTCCGCCCCCTGTCGGGATAGTCGATCGATGTCCTCGGGAGCCGCCGGCCGCCCGCCCTCGAGCCCATCGCCCACCTGGTAGCCACCCGGGTTCATCCGCTCAGCGTGCGCGTGAAGGTAGGCCCGACGGACGGCAACTTCTTCCGTCTGGGGAACAGGTTCGACGAGCGCAAGCCGCTCGACGACCGGGATACCGGTCGGGATGATCGCTGAATCGGCCGACTTGCCGTC
>JBBSAS010000226.1:0-3599 GCA_038252055.1 Candidatus Limnocylindrales bacterium | reverse complement strand
GCCCGAGGCGATGCCGCCAGGCTGGCCGAGCGGGCTCGCCGGGATCGAACGGTTCGCCCGGCTCGTCATCGAGTCCGCGGCCCCGCACGCGGCGGCCGTCAAGCCGAACCTCGCGTTCTTCGAGGCGTACGGGGCTGCCGGACTCTCCGCGCTCGAGCGCGTGCTGCGGCACGTGCCGGCAGGCGTCCTCGTCGTCGCCGACGCGAAGCGGGGCGACGTGGAGACGACCGTGGCCCGACAGGCGGTCGCCCTCTTCGACTGGCTGGGTGCGGACGCCGTGACGGTGAGCCCCTACCTGGGCCTCGACGCCCTCGCCGCCTTCACGTCCCGCCCGGACCGTTTCGCCTATGTCCTCTGTCGCACCTCGAACCCGGGAGCCGGGGAGATCCAGGATCTCGAGGTGCCTCCCGATCCTTCGCTCCCGGCACCGGCCGAGGCGCTCCACCGCCGGGTCGCCCGGCGCGTGGCCGCCGCGGGCCTCGGTGCCACCGCGGGCCTCGTGGTTGGGGCGACGGCCCCGGCGGAGCTCGCCGCGATCCGCGACCTCGTCCCGGGACTGGCGTTCCTCGTGCCGGGCGTTGGGGCCCAGGGGGGTACGGCAGCCCCGGTCCTCGCCGCGGGCCCCGCCCGCGCCGCGCCGGCCGGCGACCGAATCGGGGGCGGGCTCCTCGTGAACGTCTCGCGCGGGATCGCCGCCGCGGCCGCGCATGCGCCCCGCAGTGGCGAGCCGTCCGACCCGGGAGAGCGGCTCGCGGGTGCCGCGCGGGAGTGGTCAGCCACCCTGCGCGTGCTATCGTAGGCGCGCTTCAAGAGCCCGCGCGCGCGGGACCGGACTCGACACGAACGCAGAGGTCGAAGACAGAATGCCGAACATCGGCGTCCCCGAGCTGGTCATCATCCTCGTCATCGCCCTCCTGGTCCTCGGGCCCGGGCGGCTGCCCGACGTAGCGTCCTCGCTCGGCAAGAGCATCCGCGAGTTCCGCAAGGCAGCCTCCGAGGTCGAAGATGCGGTGAAGCTCGACCCGACCCCGGCAGCGGCCCCCGCCCCTCCCGCGGCTCCGGCGCCGGTGGCGCCCTCCCCGGAGACCCCGGTGGCCCCGGCTGCCGCGACGGTGGCAGCGGTTGCCGCGGCGCCTGCCCCGGTCGCGGAGCCGAATGTCCTGGGAGCGGTCGCTCCGCCCGTCGCGCCGCCCCCTGCGCCAGAGCCGAACACGCTCGCCGTCCCGGTAGCCGCGAACGAGCTCGTCGCCGCGTCGTCGCCGGTCCCGGCCGAGGCCCCCGCCGCACCGCCCGTACCGGAACCCGTCGCTCCGATTCCGCCCACGAGCCCCGAACCGGCGCCGTAGCTGACCGCCGGTCGCCCGCTCATGGCCGACGTCGATCCCGCGCGCGACGCCGCGGCCATCGTCCCTGCGCCCGCTCCGGGTCCGGAGACGGTGACGCCCGCCGAGCCCTCGCCTCCGGCGAGCGACGGCTCAGTGATGCCGCTCGTCGACCACCTCGGGGAGTTGCGGCGGCGGGTCGGGATCGCCGTGCTCGCGGTTGCCCTCGGATCCGTCATCGGGTTCGTCTTCAGCGCGAACATCATCGAGGTCCTGAAGGCACCGTACGGGGACGCGCCGCTCCTCCTGCTTGCCCCCGGCGAGGGGTTCTTCATCACCCTGAAGATCGCGATGGCGACCGGTCTCGTGCTGGGGATGCCGGTCATCCTCTTCGAGCTCTGGCGCTTCATCTCCCCGGGGCTCACGAGCGACGAGCGGCGGATCGCCCGCCCCTGGGTTCCCCTCGCTCTCGTCTTCTTCGCCGGCGGGGTGACCGTCGCCTACGTCGTCCTGCCGTTCGCGATCGCGTTCCTCTCGAGCTTCGGCACCGGGGGCCTCACGAACGCCTGGACCGCGGACGGCTACTTCGGGTTCGTGGCCACGATGTTCGTCGGGTTCGGCCTAGTCATGGAATACCCGATCGTCCTCGTCCTGCTTTCCAAGGTGGGGATCGTCACGAGCGAACGGCTGAAGTCGTCGCGACGGTACGTGATCATCATCTTCGCCGTCGTGGCCGCGGTTGCCACCCCGGGAGGCGACATCATCAGCCCCGCGGTCCTCGGGGTGACGATGTACCTCCTCTACGAGCTCTCGATCCTTCTCGTCCGGGCCGGCGGACGCTGATCGCGCGCTAGACTGCCGTCATGGCGACGACGGAGCGGCAGGACGGGGGGCGCGGACCCGCGGGTGACGGACCCGGCGGCGCCGGCGGCCAGCACGTCGTGATCCTCTCGGGCCTCTCGGGGGCGGGCAAGACGGCGGCCACGAAGCTCTTCGAGGATCTCGGCTACGTCTGCGTCGACAATCTCCCCGGCGAGCTCCTGCCGCAGCTGGCGGATCTCATCGCTCGCGAGCCCGAACGGTTCGAGCTCGTGGCGATCGTCCTCGACGTCCGCGCCGGCGAGGTGCCCGTGGCGTTCGCGGCGATGCGGGGCGCGCTGGAGGGGCGGGGAATCCGCCCCCAGGTCTTCTTCCTCGAGGCCCGCGACGAGGTCCTGATCCGGCGCTACTCGGAAACGCGTCACCGCCACCCGCTCGCGGGGTCCGACGGCATCGCCGCGGGGATCGTCGAGGAGCGCGGCCTCCTCGAGGCCGTCCGGGCCGGCGCGGACGTCGTCGTCGACACGTCCGAGCTCTCCCTGCGGGAGCTGCGCGAACGGATCTTCACCCAGCTCTGGCACGTCGTCGAGCCCGACCAGCTCGCGATCCAGCTCGTCAGCTTCGGCTACAAGTTCGGGATCCCCCTCGAGGCGGACCTCGTCTTCGATGTCCGGTTCCTCCAGAACCCCTACTACGTCGCCGAGCTGCGGCGGCTGTCGGGGCTCACCGAGGGCGTGCGGTCGTACGTCCTGGACCAGCCGCTCGCGCGACGGTTCATGGCGGCCGTTGAGGACCTCCTGGAGCTGACCGTGCCCGCGTACGTGAGCGAGGGCAAGACCCGGCTCACGATCGCGATCGGGTGCACCGGCGGCTACCACCGCTCGATCGCCCTCGCGGAGGAGCTCGCGACATGGCTCCGAGGGCAGGACTACGGGCCGGTCAGCGTCTTCCACCGCGAGCTGGCCCGCCGGTGACGAGGTGAACCGCCGGCGCTGGCTCCGGCCCGGGATCGGGGTGAAGCGCTGGCTGGGCGTCGCGTTCCTCGGGCTGACCGCGCTCGCCCTGGCGGGAGCGCTCGCCCTGCGCCAGCTCTACCGGGAGGTCGAGGTCACCGGCCCCATCCAGGCGGCGATCTCCGTCCTCACCCTGCAGTTCCTCTCGTACTGGGTCCGGGCCGCGGTTCTCCTCGCCGTCGGGGCCGCCGTCTTCCTCTACGGCTCGTATCGGGTGATCCGGGCGCTGCTCGGACCCTTCACCGAGAGCGCCGACGAGCCGCTCATCGATCTCGTCTACCGCCGGCGCCTCCTCTCCCGCGGGCCCCGGATCGTGGCGATCGGCGGGGGCACCGGCCTCTCGACCCTCCTCCGCGGCCTCAAGGAGCACTCCGGGAACCTCACGGCGGTCGTCTCGGTCGCCGACGACGGCGGCTCCACCGGCAGGCTCCGCGAGCAGCTGGGG
>JBBSAS010000225.1:0-3612 GCA_038252055.1 Candidatus Limnocylindrales bacterium | reverse complement strand
TCCGCGGTGTGGGCGCCGTCGCGGAACTTGCCCTCGAAGCGGTCGCCGTCGAGCAGCGCCATGAACAGCTGGAAGTCCTCCTCCTTGCCGTTGTGGGGCGTCGCGGTCATCAGGAGGAAGTGCCGGGTGAGGGTCCCGAGCAGCTGCCCCAGTCGGTAGCGCTTGGTGTACTTGACCTCGCCGCCGAAGTAGGTGGCGGACATCTTGTGCGCCTCGTCGCACACGATCAGGTCCCAGCGCGCGTCGGGGACGGCGAGCTTCTCCTGGAGGTCGGGGTTGCGGCTCAGCTTGTCCAGGCGGGCGATGACGAGGTTCGTCTCGAGGAAGTAGTTGCCGGTACGGGCGGCCTCGAGCTTGTCGTTGGTCAGGATGTCGAACGGGAGGCCGAAGCGCCGGTAGAGCTCGTCCTGCCACTGCTCCGCGAGGCCCCCAGGGCAGACCACGAGGCAGCGGGCGAGGTCGCCACGCGCGATGAGCTCGCGCATGAGGAGCCCCGCCATGATCGTCTTGCCGGCGCCCGGGTCGTCCGCGAGCAGAAAGCGAAGCGGCTGCCGCGGCAGCATCGCCTGGTAGACGGCGGTGATCTGGTGCGGGAGCGGTTCCACGTCGCTCGTATGGACCGCCAGCACGGGATCGAACAGGTGCGCGAGGCGGATGCGGTGCGCTTCCGACACCAGCCGGAAGGTGGCGCCGTCGCCGTCGAAGCTCCAGGGCCGGCCAATCTCGGCGATCTCGAGGCGCGGCTCGTCGTGGCGGTAGAGGAGCTCGTTGGCGACCTTGCCGTCGGCGGTCTTGTAGGTCAGCTCGAGCGCGTTGTCTCCGAACCACTGCGTCGCGACGACGGTGGCGAGCGCGTCCGGAAGAATGCCCGAGATGAGGGCACCCTTGGTCAGGTCTTCGAGGCGAGCGATGAGCGGCCCCTCCCCATTGGACTTACCGGGACGCCCGGCCAGTCTACGGTGCCGGGCGGTGGCCACGAAGGACACTCCGACGTGGCTATGTCAGTTCCGGGGGCACGACCAGGCGAAGAAGTCGCGCTTCCAGGCGTCGGCGAAGCCGTCCCCTCCCCCGGCCTTCGCGACCCGCTTCTCGAAGGCGTAGTGCTCGCCGGTGGGGTCCGCCTCGTGCGGCGTCGGCTCGCCGACCATCCGGCAGAGGTCGATGAAGTGCTCCTGGGGGGCCGCCTTCTCCGTGGTCGTCACGCCGCGCCACTTCGCCGCGAAGGCGGCGGGGGCCAGGGTCGGCTGCGTCGTCACGCGCTCCCCTCCCCCGTGGCTCGCCGGCGGCTCATGGCCCGGAGTCTACGACGATGGATGCGGCGCCTGCGGGTGCAGCCGTCAACACGGACGGGGCCATGGTTCTGCGCGACGGGGTCGGTTGCACGTTCTCGTCGCCGATCCGGTTCAGAGGCTCCCTTGCGGCGCGGCCCACCGCACGGGCTGGCCCGTGATCGACGCGATGATGTCGTAGTCGCCGTCGCAATGGGCGACCGTGAGGCCATGCCGCGCCGCGACGGCGGCGGTCAGGAGGTCCTGGTGACCGACCTGCCTGTGGAGGGGGCCGCCGCCCCGGCGCAGGATCTCGCGCCACACTCGCCGAGCCTCGGCCCAGTCCTCGGGCTCCACCGCGTAGTGGGCGCAGAGTCCGAGGTCCGCCTCGACCTGTTCGTAGTCCGCGGCGTCGCGGGCGCTGTAGAGCAGCTCCATGATGACCATGTCGGTGACCCCGACCAGGCCGGCGATGAAGCGCATCTCGAACTCGGGGATCTGATCCTGGTGGGCCCAGACCGAGGTGTCCGCGATCTCGAGGACCAGCATCAGGCCGGCCCGCGGCGGTCCCGTTTGGCGAGCACGAAACCGGCCTCGTGTCCCGGCCGCGGGGTGCCGGCCGTCGGCCCTGCGATGAATGGGTCAGCGATCCCGGCCGCCGTTTCGCCGGGCTGCGGGAGGAAGTCGCGCGGAGCCCGCATCTCGGGCAGCAGTCCCCTGAGGTTCGACCAGTCGCGCGCCATGAGGCGGGCGCGGGCACTCCGGGCCACCGCATCGCGGAGTGCGGCGTGGACAGTATCAGTCGTCCGCGTCGTGCCGAGCGCTTCCGCGGCGTCAGCGAGAAGGTCGCGATCGAGGTCCAGGGTGGTGTGCGTCTTCATCAATCCTTCGGCCGCAGGAGAGAGCGGTTCAGATACCTGTATCAGAGTCGTCATGCTACGCATACGCACCGTCGTATGTCAAGCATCGATGATCGTTCCGCGGGCACCCCGGACAGGACTCGAGTTCCCACCCGTACCTTTCCTCGCCTACCCGGGCGGGACTTGCACCCGCTGGTCTGCCTGGCCGGTGGTTCTCGCACAGCTTGACCGCGGCATTCCCGCGCGCTTGCTCGCTCTCGACTGGCACGGGGCCGACCGCACGCGCGGCAGCGTCGGTTCCGGTCGCCTCCTGGCATTTGTCGCCAGGACGGGGATCGGGTCGCCCGACCAGACGGAGCCGGTGCGAGCCGCGATGTGAGTCTCTCGGGTCGCTCACAGGTAAGCGACGGTGAAACGCCCGCTGGCACGATATGAACGCCCGCCGGCACCATGGTCGAGGCGCGCCGCATGCCCGTCGTCCACCGGTTCGGGCCGTATGTGTTCCGGATCCACTCCAACGAGAACCGCGAGACGCGCGAGCCGCGTCACGTGCACGTGAGATCCGGCAACGGCGCGGCTGTCTTCTGACTCGAACCCGTCCGGCTCCGGGAGTCCTGAGGATACACTCCGGCCGAGCTTGCCCGCATCCGGCGCATCGTCATGGCACGACGGGATGAGCTCGTGAGGCAATGGGATGGCTTCTTCGGCAATCCATGAACCCGATGCTCGGCCGCGGGCCGTGAATGCCTCCGTGGAGGGAACCACGCTCCGGGTGCGCATCGCCGACGGGCGCGAACTGCTGGTCCCGGTCGAGTGGTTCCCCTGGCTCGCCGGCGCCGACGCGGGCGACCGTAGCGAGGTCAGCATCGACGAAGGCGGCCTGTCGCTCTGGTGGGATCGGCTCGACGATGGGCTGTCCGTCCCCAGGCTCTTCGGGCTGCCGGAGTGGCCCTGAGGTCGGCCGGGATCAGCCGGTCCGATCGGCGGGCCAGGTGCCCATGACCTGGCGGAGGATCGCGAACTCGCCCAGGTGATAGGCGTTGTGGTCCGCGATGACCCGCACCTCTCGGAGCAGCGTGTGACCGGGCGTCCGCGGGAGCACCGCCAGAAGGTCGGTTGCCGAGTCCGCGACGATGGCCCGCAGGGCCGCTCGATCGGCCAGGAACCCCGCGATGGTGGCGGCGAGGTCGTCGGGCGTGGCCGTCGCATCGGCTGCCGGCCAGTAGTCCGCCGGCCAGTCGGGCGCGACATAGTCGCGGTTCCGGACGTAGTCGAGGATGTCCGCCTGGGTGATCCGCAAGTGCTCGAGGAGCTGCCAGGACGAATAGGGAACGTTGGGCGGCCGGGCGTTGATGGCCGCGGCCGGGAAGTCGGCGACAGCCTCTTCGAAGGGCATGTGGGCGCCTTCGCCGTCGAGCAGGGCCAGGGCTTGGGCACGAAGCTCGTCGTGGGTCATGCTGGCGATCTCCAGTCTCGGTTCCCGT
>JBBSAS010000224.1:0-3619 GCA_038252055.1 Candidatus Limnocylindrales bacterium | reverse complement strand
GGGGCTCACCGCGAGCTCGGCGAGCGTCGCCCTCGAGCTGCGCTGGACGACGGCCGACCCGGGAAGCGGCGTCGCCTCGATCGTCCTCCAGCGGAGCATCGACGGAGGATCCTGGGCCAGCATCTCCGGCCTCTCCGCGTCTGCGACGAGCGTCGTCGTCCGCGCGGCGTACGGACGGCGGTACGCGTTCCGGATCATGGCCTCGGACAACGCCGGCAACGCCTCCGGCTGGGCAGAGGGCACGCCGTTCACGCCGGCCATCGTCTCGGAGGGCTCGTCGGCCATCTCGTACGCGGGCACCTGGTCCACCGGGCGGTCGAGCGTCTACTGGGGCGGACGGACGCGCTACGCGAGCGTCGCCCGCCGACGGGCGACGCTCACCTTCACCGGCCTTGCCGTCGCGTGGGTCGCGTCGGTCGGGCCGATCCGGGGCGCGGCCCGCGTCTCCGGGGACGGGACGCTCCAGGGCACGTACGACACGCACCGCTCGTCGACCGCCCACCGGCGGATCATCACCGGCCGGACGTTCGGGGCCGTCGGCCGCCACACGTTCCGGATCGAGGTCGTGGGAACGCGGGGCCACGGCCGGGTGGACGTGGACGGCTTCATCATCCTGCGCTGACCTGCCGGCACGAGCGACCTCGGCCATGGTCACGAACCGTCGGCGATCCGGTTGCGATCCGGTGCCGCGCGGCCCCCGCCGTCCGGGCCGCTCGGCCCTTGCCCCGACCGCCCCACCCGGCCGGACACTCTCCCCATGAACGAGACCGCCGCACTCGTAGCCGCCCTGAACACCTCCTGGTTTGCATCGGGCCTCAGCGAGAAGGCCCAGTCACGGCTGGCGGAGCTCGGACGCCGCTTCACCGCGGAGCCGGGGTCGGAGCTCTTCCGGGAAGGAGAGACGAGCAGCACCTTCGGAATCCTCGTCCACGGCCGCATCGCCCTTCGGACGCTCGTCCCCGAGCGCGGGGACATCACGATCCTCACGGTCGAGCCCGGTGACGTCTACCTCTGGTCGGCCCTCGTCCCGCCCTATCGCGCCTCCTCGACCGGCGTCGCGATCGAGCCGATCGAGGCGATCGTCTTCGAGGGCACCGCTCTCCGGGCCGCGCTCCGCGAGGACTGCGAGCTGAGCGCCGCCCTCTATCCCCGCCTCCTCGTCGCCGTCGCGCGACGCCTCCACGCCACGCGCCTCCAGATGCTCGACCTCTTCGCGACGAAGCACAGGTGAAGGCATGGTGATGAAGACGGCCCCGGTCCGGGGGCACCACCCCGTCCTCGAGGGGCCGGGCTTCCTGGCCCGCGCCGACCTCCAGGTCCTCATCGACCTCCTCCGCGAGGACGGCCGGCAGGTCATCGGCCCCACGGTGGCCGACGGGGCGATCGTCTACGACGAGATCCGCTCGATCGACGACCTCCCCCGCGGCGTCGGCGACGAGCAGGCCCCCGGCCGTTACCGGCTCCGCCGGCGCGGCGACGAACGGCTCTTCGGCTACGTCGTCGGGCCGACGGCCTGGAAGAAGTGGACCTTCCCGCCGGTCGTGCCCCTCACCCGCACGACGAAGGACGGGCACCGGGTCGTCTTCACTCCAGAGCCGACCGACGCGCGGCCGGTTGCCTTCCTCGGCGCCCGCGCCTGCGATCTCGCGGCGATCGGCGTCCAGGACGCCGTCTTCACGGGGACCGACTTCGTGGACCCCGACTACCTCGCCCGCCGGGCCCAGGTCTTCATCGTCGCGGTCCAGTGCACCACGGCCGCCTCCACCTGCTTCTGCACCTCGATGGGCACCGGCCCCGAGGTGGACACCGGCCACGACCTCCTCCTGACCGAGACCGATACCGGCTTCCTCGTCGAGGCGGACACCTCGGCGGGCCGCGAGCTCCTGGAGAAGCTGCCCGTTCGCCCCGCCTCGGCGGTGGAGCAGTACGGCGCGGCCGCCGAGGTGGCCGCCGTGCGGGCCCGGATCGGCGACCCGGTTCCCGCGGGCGGCCTCCACGACCGCCTCCTCGCCCAGCTCGACCATCCCCGCTGGGCCCAGGTCGCCGAGCGCTGCATCACCTGCGGGAACTGCACCCTCGCCTGCCCGACCTGCTTCTGCACGACACTCTCCCAGGTCACCGACCTCGCCGGCAACGACGCGGTGACCTCGCGGAGCTGGGACAGCTGCTTCAGCCCCGGGTTCGCGAAGGTCGCCGGCGGCAGCTTCCGGTCCCGCCCGCGGGACCGCTACCGGCAGTGGCTGACCCACAAGTTCGCGACCTGGTTCGACCAGTTCGGGAGCTCGGGTTGCGTCGGCTGCGGCCGCTGCATCACCTGGTGCCCGGTCGGCATCGACGTGCGCGAGGAGCTGAACGCGATCGCGCCGGCGGTCCCCCTCGTCCCCGAGACGCCGATCGTCGAGCCGGTCGCGGCCACCCCGAACGACTTCGTCACCGCCCACGTCGTCGCCTCGAAGCAGGAGACGGTGGACACCACGACCCTCACCCTCACGGGCGGCGACCCGGCCTTCGCGAAGGGCAGCACCGGCCAGTTCGCGATGGTCGCGCTGCCCGGATTCCCGCCCCTCCCGATCTCGATCAGCCGCTTCCTCCCCGACGGGATCGAGCTCACGATCCGGGGCGCCGGGCCGGCCACGAAGGCGATGTGCGCCCTCCAGGTCAGCGAGGAGCTGGGCCTCCGCGGCCCGCTCGGCAACAACTGGCCGCTCGACCGCGCGGTCGGCCGCGACCTCGTCATCGTCACCGGTGGAATCGGCCTCGCGCCGCTCCGGCCGGTCCTCCACGCGATCGTCGCCGACCGGCGGCGGTTCGGCGACGTCAAGCTCTTCTACGGAGCGCGCACCCCCGCCGACCTGCTCTACCGCGACGAGCTCGAGCGGTGGGGATCGCGGCACGGGCTCGACGTCAGCCTGACCGTGGACCGGGCCGGGCCCGAGTGGACCGGGCGGGTCGGCATCGTCACCCACCTCTTCGACCAGGCGGCCTGGGACGGCGCCAACATGATCGCCTTCGTCTGCGGTCCCGAGCGGATGATGCAGGCGACGGCGACGACGCTCGCCGGCCGGGGGGTCCCGGCATCCCGCATCTACGTGACCCTCGAGCGGCACATGGAGTGCGGAATCGGGCTCTGCGGCCACTGCCAGATGGGCAAGTACTTCGTCTGCCGGGACGGGCCGGTCTTCTCGATCGGACAGCTCGGCGACCTCTTCGGCCGGGAGGGCATCTGATGACCGCCCAAGCCCCCGCCGCGCGCCCGCGCGTCGGCGTCGTCAAGTTCGCCTCGTGCGACGGCTGCCAGCTGACCCTCCTCGACCTGGAGGACGAGCTGCTCTCGGTGATCGATCACTTCGAGATCGTGGACTTCGCGGAGGCGACGTCGTCGCGCTCGCCGGGCCCCTACGACGTCCTCTTCGTGGAGGGGTCGGTCTCCGAGCCCGCTCATCTCGAGCGGATCGTCGAGCTCCGCAAGAACTCCCGCTACCTCGTCACCATCGGCGCCTGCGCCACCGCGGGCGGCATCCAGGCGCTCCGCAACTGGGCCGACCACGACGCCTTCCGGGCAGCGGTCTACGCCCATCCCGAGTGGATCCACTCCCTCGCCCGCTCGACGCCGATCGCC
>JBBSAS010000223.1:0-3620 GCA_038252055.1 Candidatus Limnocylindrales bacterium | reverse complement strand
GTCACCCTCGGTGCCGGCGAGCGACGCGCGGTCGCCGGCGTGCTGGAGGCGTGGATGCGCGTCCGGGCCCGCGAGGCGGTGGAAGCGGCGATCGCCCGCCATGCCGGTCCGCTGGAGGTTCGCCCCACGGCGGTCGCCGTCCGGGACACCCGGAGCCGGTGGGGGAGCGCCTCGCGCGCCGGTCGGGTGATGCTCGCCTGGCGCCTGGTCCTGGCACCCTCGGAGGTCCTCGAGACGGTCGTCGTCCATGAGCTCTGCCACCTCCGCGTCTTCGGCCACGGCCCGCGCTTCTGGGAGCTCGTCGCGAGCCGCGTCCCCGACCACGCGGTCCACCGGCGCTGGCTGCGCGCGCACGCGGCCGAGCTCCACGCCGCGCTCGTGGTGCGTCCGCGCACCTGATCCGGCGCGGGCGGTGACACAGGTTCGGCCCGGCACCGCGACAGGGCTGGACCGGGGTGGCATGCTGGTCCCTCACGACTGCCGCTTCACGTGGCCCCGCGATTGGGCGGGGCGGAGGACCGATCGATGACCGACAGCCCGGACACCACGCAGCAGCCTCGCCGCGATCGCCGGCCGGCCGCCCTGGCCCTCACCGCGGTCGTCGCGGGCGTCCTCGCCTTCGCCGTGGCCGTCGGCGGGGGACTCCCGGGCGCGCCGGTATCAGCTCCCGGCGGGGTCCCCGCTCCCGACGCGGCCGCTTCGCCCGTGGCCCCGGACGCGCCGGCCGCGCAGGGCGCTCCGGTCGTCGATGCCGGCTGGGTGGCCCCGGCGAATCAGGGCGGGGCCGAGGCTCCGGCCCTCCCCGGCAACCGCGTCGGGAAGCTCGGCGCGATCACGATCACGAAGATCGACGGACCCCGGCTCTCGCTCACGACGCGGGATGGCTGGATCCGGACGATCGACGCGTCTGCCGCGGCCATCACGCGCGGCGGCCAGGCGATCAAGGTCGCCGACGTCGCCGTTGGAGACGAGATCGTCCTCCGCCAGAAGCGCCAGGCCGACGGCACCTTCGCGATCACGGCGATCCGCGTCGTCCTCCCGAAGGTCGCGGGGACCGTCACCAGCGCCGACGCCACGAGGCTCGTCGTGACCGCGGCGGACGGGACGAAGACGACGGTCATGTTCGCCGCGACCACCACCTACCGGGTCGGCAAGGACAAGGTCGACCGGGTGGCGGTCAAGGTTGGGATGCAGGCGGTGGTCACCGGCACGAAGGCCGCGAACGGCACGCTCACCGCGACCTCCGTCAACGCCCGGCTGTCGCAGGTCGGCGGCAGCGTTGCCGCGACGGGCGGGTCGACGATCACGGTCACGACTCGCAAGGGCACGACGGTGACGGTCACGGTCGGCTCGACGACGACGTACAAGGTCGCCGGCGTGAAGGCGGCCGCGCTCGCCGACGTCAAGGCCGACATGTGGATCGTGGTGGACGGGCTCCGCAACGCAGACGGCTCGTTCACGGCGTCCACGGTCCGGGCGGCGGCCGCCGGCACGCACAAGGGCTGGGGCGACTGGAAGCCGAACCGCAAGTCCGACG
Organism: Candidatus Limnocylindrales bacterium; assembly: GCA_038252055.1. Classification (GTDB taxonomy): domain Bacteria; phylum Chloroflexota; class Limnocylindria; order Limnocylindrales; family CSP1-4; genus CTSoil-043. The sequence goes on along the minus strand of JBBSAS010000223.1, from coordinate 2,083 downwards.
CGACGCCGAAGCCGGGGGCCACGAAGCCGCCGACCTCGAACGGCTGAACGGCCGTCGCGAAACGCGGACGGCTGGCGATCCCTCCTGGCGCTCGCGCACGGCCGGCTCGGCTCGCAGGGTGCGCAGTCGCGGGGCGTCGCGGCACGCGACTGGGGCCCGGGAGTGGGTGGTGGAGATGAGGGGACTCGAACCCCTGACCCCCGCGATGCGAACGCGGTGCTCTTCCGGCTGAGCTACATCCCCACGCGGCGCGGGTCCCGCGAGCTGGGGCGGGATCGCCGGCGCGAAGTGTAGCACGGGCTTCCGGGCGTCCCGGTGCGGATGCCCTTCGCGGTTCGCGGCCTCTCGCCTGCGCCAGGCCGCTTTCTCGGCCGCATGGTGTCGGATCGGTGCCCATGTCGCGGTTCGACCGCACGCGCCGGGCGCCAGACCCCGTACGCTCGGGCCGTGCAGGAACTCGATGGCGTTCTCCTCGGCCTGATGGCGGCCGTCGCCTGGGGCTTCACGGACACCCTGGCCGCGTTCGCCACCCGCCGGGCCGGAAGCCTCCGAACCACTGCCGGCGCCCAGTTGGCGTCCCTCGTGCTCCTTGCGCTCCTCCTGGTCGCCACGGGCACCGCTCTGCCGTCCGACCCGGCAGATGTGATCGTGGCGCTGGGCTGCGGCCTCCTCTCGGCGGTCGCCTACCTCGCCTTCTTCACCGCCCTGCGTCACGGACCGATCAGCGTCGTCAGCCCGGTCGTCTCGATGTACGGCGGTCTCACGGTGGTCCTCTCGCTCCTCTTCCTCGGCGAGTCGCTCGCGCCTGTCCAGGCGATTGGCGTGATCATCGCGACGACGGGCGTGGTCCTGACCGCGATCGTCTTTGATGGTGGATGGCGGGGGGCGCGACCAGTCGGCCCCGGCGTCGCCTACGCGCTGGCGGCACTCGTCGCCTTCGCGGTCGTCACGGTCGCGCTGTCTGGGCCCATCCGTTCCGCGGGCTGGCTTCCCGTGCTCCTGCTGTCACGAGCTGCGAATGCCGCGACGGTCTGGCTGTTACTGGGCGTCTCGCGACGCCGTACGCCTGGGTCTGCCGCGGCACGAGGGCACCTGATCGATCGACGGGCGGTCGCCCTCATCGTCGGGGTGGGGCTCCTCGATCTCGGCGGGTTCATCGTCTTCGCCGTCGGCCTCGAGATCGCGCCGACATGGCTGATCGGGATCGCGAGCTCGTTCGGGCCGGTGATCGCGGTTACGGCCGGCATCTCGCTCTTCGGCGAACGGCCTCGGCCGATCCAGTGGCTGGGGCTCGGCTTCGTGGCAGCGAGTGTCTTCCTCATCGTTCTGGGGTAGGGTGGCTCGGGGTCGCGGGACGCTGACCGATCGCTGAAGGATGGCCACCCCTGGAGCCGGCGTGCCTCGCGCCCGATCATGCCCCGCGCCCGATATCGTGCCGAGCGATCAGAACCGTGATGTCCACGCTCGCACATGCAGCCGACGTGCGGTTCCGCTGCATCCTGGAGCGTGGATGCCTCCGCTCTGATCGGTCTTCGCGATCAACCGTAACGCGGGCGAGCGGCCCGACCCTGATGGCTCCGGAGGACCGTCGCCGCTCCCGCCAGGGCCGGAATCTCGGGGCCACGAACCCCTTCCCATTGTCGAACAGATGTTCTATTATTCGATGTCCGATGGACCGTCACGCCGACCGTGTCGCCGCCCTCGCGAGCCTCCAGGCCCGCTGGGGTTCGGCCGCGCCGCGGCCGGCCGTGGAGGTCTTCGGGGCGCTCGCGACCGCCCCGTTGCCGGCGGAGGCCGGGGCGGTCCACGCGCTCCCCCGTGCCGGCGGCGAACGCGTTGCCCTCGACAACGCCGCCCTGGTGTCGCCGCTCGGCGACCCCGCCCACAGTGTCCTCGGCGACCCGGTTCGGCCCGCCCTCGTGCCGCTGCCGGACGGCACCGCTCCCGCCCCCGGCACGACCCGGCCACTCCCCGGGGAGCCGGAACGCACCCCGGCCCGCACTCCGGCCCGCGACCGTTCCGACCTCGGCCGGTCGATCCCCACCGGGTTCGCCGGGCTCGATGCCCTTCTCGCGACCGGCGG
>JBBSAS010000222.1:0-3622 GCA_038252055.1 Candidatus Limnocylindrales bacterium | reverse complement strand
GACGACGCCGTCCTCGACGCGACCGAGCGCTTCGACGGCGTCCGCTTCGACCGCGCCGACCTCCGCGTCCGGCCCGAGGAGCTCGCCGCCGCCCACGCCGCCTGCGACCCCGACTTGCTGGTCGGGATCCGCGAGGCGATCCGGAACAGCCGCCTCTTCAACGCGGCCCAGGTCCGGGCGACCGCCCTGGGCTGGCTCGCCGAGGTCCGCCCCGGCTTCGTGCTCGGGGAGCAGGTGGCCCCGATCCCGTCGGCCGGCCTCTACGTCCCCGCCGGCAAGGGCAGCTTCCCGTCCGTCCTCGTGCAGATCGGCGTGCCCGCCGTCGTGGCCGACGTGCCGGAGATCGCCGTCCTCGTCCCACCGATGCCCGGCACCGGCGCCGTGGACCCGGCGACTCTCGCCGTCGCCCGCGAGCTGGGCCTCGACACCGTCTTCCGGGCAAACGGCCCGGCCGGCATCGCGGCCCTGGCGTTCGGCACGGCAACCTTCCCGCGGGTTCGCAAGATCGTCGGTCCGGGCAGCCCCGCCGTGACCGCCGCTCAGGTCCTCGCTCAGCGATACGGCACCGCGACGAACATGCTCTGCGGGCCGTCCGAGAGCCTCCTCCTCGCCGATGCGACGGCCGACCCGCACCGCCTGGCCCTCGACCTCGTCAACGAGGCCGAGCACGGGACCGACTCGGCAGCGCTCGTGGTCACCGACGCGCCGGGGCTCGTCGCGGCGCTCGAGGCGGAGGTGTCCGCGCAGGTGGCCGCCCTGCCCGAGCCGCGCCGCGCCTACGCCACCGCCGTCCTCGGCGACCTCGGCGGCGTCCTCCTGTTCGACACGATGGCCGCGGCGATCGCCTTCGCCAACGACTACGCCGCGGAGCATGTGCAGGTCGCAACGGCCGACCCCGAGGCCACCCTGCGCGAGCTCCTTTACGCCGGCGAGATCCTCCTCGGCCAGGACACCCCGATCGGGGCGAGCAGCTACTCGATCGGGATCCCCGCCACCCTGCCGACCGGCGGCTACGCGAAGCTGAACGGCGGCGTCACCGCGAGGACCTTCCAGACGACCACGTCGATCGCCCGCCTGTCGCCCGAGGCGCTCGCCGGCCTCGCCGGTCCGACCACGGCGCTCGCCGACCACGAGGGCTTCCCGGCCCATGCGAACGCCTTCCGGGGCCGCGGCCTGGCCTGATCGGCGTTCCGGCGACCGCGCGCCCTGGCGGCGCCGGCGGCACGCGGCAGCGCCCTGCCGCTGGCCGGCGGCGCCGGGCACCATGCCATTGGCCGACAACACCGGGCACCCTGCCGCTGACCGCTGGCCCGCGGGGCTCGTGGCGGCGCTGGCCGTCATGTTCACGGGCGATTCCGTCCGGAGTATCAGCGGGGGCGCTGTCCCGGCGGCGCTGGGCATGGATCCGTCCGCGATATCAGCGGGGGCGCTGCTACGGCTGGCCTGGGGGGTCCGGCGGCGGGTGCCCAGCCTCTCCGGTGGCCCGGGCACGCACGGGACGGACGGTCGGTGTCCGGTCCGGCGCCGCTCCGGAACAGAATCCGCTGCACAACAGCACCGGGGCTGATATTCCGGACGAGTCCGTGTCGGGCCAGCGTGCCTCCACCTCGGGCCGCCGCGGCCCGTGGGAGCACGAAGGCCCGGACGACCCCATCCTGCCCATCGGCGCCCGAGGCCTCGTCGCACCGTCCGCGGACAGGTCCAGACGGGACTGGTGTTCCGGGCGCCGGCGTGTGAGTCTCACGAGGGCGGGCACGCTCCCGGCGGCGCCTGGTAGAGGATCGTCCACGGGAAGGCAACCTCGGCCGTTCGCGAGAGACCGAGAACCGTGACGTCGAGCGGCAGCGTGCTGCGACCCAGGCTGCCGCCCGGCATCCAGGACTCGTTCGCAGCGGCGCAGTCCACGAACCGTTCGGTCACGACGAGGAACACCCGACCGTCGGGCGGCAGCTCGACTGGCTCGAAGGGCCGAAGGTCGGCGATCCCCGCGGCGGGACTCTGGGTGCCGCTCAGCCAGAGCCGCTCGTCCGTGATCAGGGGCGCCAGGGTGGACACCGACGGTCGGATCCCGTCGATCGTGACCGGGACGATCAGCGGATTGTGGACCTCGATCCCCCAGCGGATCTCCGCCCCGGCGGCGAACGGGACCGCGTACTGCTCCTCGCCGTGATCCGTCGTCGAGACGTCGCTGTTGACCGGCTTGATCCAGACGCTCCCGGAATCGAGCGGCACGGCCAGTGAACGATACGCGCCGGCGCCGACAAGGACGAGAATGGGGACGGCGACGGCCATCGCGCCGATGACGATCCACGCCCGCCGAGCGGCCGCGATCAGAGCTCCTTCCTGACCACCGGGTAGCGCGGGTCGGCGACGACCACGGCGAAGCCCGCCCGCTCCCAGAAGGTCGGTGTCGCGGCCGAGGTGGCATCGGGTGAAGTCCCGATCTCCGGATACGCCTCGACGGCAGCGAAGCCGCGCGCGGCCAGGTCGTCGCAGACCGCCGCGACGAGCTGCCGCCCCAGGCCGCGGCCCCGGTTCTCCGCCGCGACCGCGATGCAGGTGATGATCGCCGGGAGCGGCGTCGCGGGGAGCTGCGGGTAGAGCTCGCGGAGGCGAAGCGCCCGCGGGTACGCGGACAGAGGGCCGAACTGCGCATAGGCAGCCGAACGCTCGCCGCCGGCCCCATCGTCGACGAGGAGCACCTTCGCGTAGCTGCCGAAGACGGCGAGGCCGCGCCCGAGGAGCCCGAGCTTGGGCGAAGCGCCGGCGCCCACCGAGGGCCGGGCTGCGCGCTTCGGGGCGAACGGGTTGTCGGCCACGGGTTCGTCGTCCGGGTCCAGGGCGAATGGGTTGACCGGCGCCGACCGCGTCGGGGCGAAGGGGTTGTCGTCGCGGCCCTCGAGGTCGGCGAGGAACGGGTTCGATGGCGGACGACGAGGGGCCGGTGAGGCCGGCGACGAACCGGCGGCCGTCGCATCGGTGGTCCGGAGCCAGCTCGACCGGTGGGCCTTCGATCCCCGGTCGGCATCCTCCCAGTAGTCGCAGGTGCGGTGGTCGAACGACGGATCCGCGCAGCGCGGCAGGAGCCCGAAGCTCGCCGCGTCGGTGATGTCCGTGATGCGGATCCGGTCCATGCGCAGAGCGTAGCGCGGCGGCGGCCCGGTGCGGCGATCCCGGTGCGCATCCGCGGCGGCGAGAAGCAACCGCGACGACGCGCGGCACGCGGCCGGTGGCGCGGCGCCCGCGGGTGCATCATCGCGTCCATGACCTCTGCCGGCGGCGCGCGGGCCGCCCTGCTGCGCGGCATCACCCGCAACGTCGTCGTCCTGGGCCTCGTCAGCCTCCTGACCGACATCTCGTCCGAGCTCCTCGTCTACGTCGTTCCGCTCTTCCTGGCGAACGTCCTGGCCGCCACGCCGACCGTCATCGGCGTCGTCGAGGGGATCGCCGAGAGCGTTGCTGCGTTCGTGAAGCTCGGCTCGGGCGCCCTGTCCGACCGGATCGGGCGGCGGACCATCCTCGTCGGGACCGGCTACGGCGCGTCCGTGGTCGCGAAGGCCCTCTATATCGTGGCCGCGGCCTGGCCGATCGTGCTCGTGGCCCGGATCGGCGATCGGATCGG
>JBBSAS010000221.1:0-3655 GCA_038252055.1 Candidatus Limnocylindrales bacterium | reverse complement strand
CCGCCCCCGAGAGCCCGCGCCGCGGCAGCCGGGTCCTCGAAGAGGACCGCGAAGTCGCCCGGCGTCTCGCGTGTCGTGTCCGCGACGATGTCGACGACGACGCCGACGCTCCCCGGCGGGAGGCGGTCGGGCTGGAGCGTTCGCTCGCCCTCGCTCCGGAGGTCGTAGACGGTGCGGATGCCGAGCGATGCGAGGGCCGCCGCGCCGCTGGCGTCGAGGCGGGCCAGGTCGGTGGAGCGATAGAGGAGGCCGCGGCGGACGCGGCGGCCGTCGCGCGTGGGATGGCCGCCGACATCCCGGAAGTTCGGCAGCCCCGGGACGACCGGTCCGTCGATCGGCCCCGCGACGATCGTGTCGCCGGCCTGGGCCCCGGCCCCGGCCGGCGGTGCGAGTACCGGCGACAGCGGGTCGGGCCCGAGGCCCGGCAGGCTCAACGGTCGGCCCCGGCCACCTCGGCGACCTTCGCCGCGATCCGATCGAGGAGCGAGCTCCACGACGCCACGAACGACGCCGCGCCCTTCTGCTGGAGCTCGAGACCCAGCGCGTCGAGATCCACGCCCGCCGCCGTGAACCGGGCCAGCATCGCGTCGGCTGCCGCCGGATCCGCGGGGAGCAGGTCACCTACCGTCCCGTGATCGGCGAAGGCGAGGAGCGTCTCCCCGGGCATCGTGTTCACGGTGTTCGGCGCCGCGAGCCCCTCGACGTAGAGGACGTCCGAGGCCGCCGGGTCCTTTGTCCCCGTGCTCGCGAAGAGAAGCCGCTGGGGGCGGGCCCCGACGTTGAGCAGCCGCTGCCAGCGGTCGGAGGCGAAGAACGCGCGGTAGTCCGCGTAGGCGCGCCGGCCGATCGCGAGCCCGAGCTCGTTCTTGAGCTCGGCCGCGACCCGCTCCGCAACGGCCCCGTCCCAGCGGCTGACGAAGATCGAGGCGACAGAGGCGACGAAGGCGGGCATCCCGGCCTCAACGCGCCGTTCGATGCCCCGCGTGTACGCCTCGGCCTGGGCCAGGTACTGCGCTGGAGAGAAGAGGAGCGTCACGTTGACCGGGACACCGGCGAAGATCGAGTCCTCGATCGCCCGGAGCCCCTCCGGCGTGCCGGGGATCTTGATGAAGAGGTTCGGACGGGCGGCGAGACCGTGCAGGCGTGCCGCCTCGCGTGCCGTCGCCTCGGTGTCGTAGGCGAGGAGAGGCGAGACCTCGAGCGAGACGAAGCCGTCCACGCCGCCGGTTCGTTCGTGGACCGGCCGGAAGAGATCCGCGGCCCGGGTGAGGTCGTCGAGGGCAAGGTCGAAGAAGACCTCCTCGTGGCTCGCCCCCCGTCCCGCCGCCGCTCGGACGGCGTCGTCGTACGAGGACGAGCCGCCGATCGCCTTGTCGTAGATCGTCGGGTTCGAGGTGAGGCCGGTGACGGCCAGCTCCTCGATGTAGCGGGCCAGGGTGCCGCTCGCCAGCAGATCCCGGGTGATGTTGTCGAGCCAGAGGCTCTGGCCGGCACGGTTGAGCTGGACGGTGGGGTTCATGGCGCCTCCGTGGGGCCGCCGGACGGCGGTCGCTGGCCTCGTGGGTCAGTTGGCGAGGATCTCGTTCCGATAGGATGCCACGTCTTCGAGCCGCCGCCGGATCGCGCCGAGGAAGCGGGCCCCCAGCTCGCCGTCCACGAGCCGGTGATCGGCCGAGAGCGTCAGCTTCATGACCGAGCGCACGGCGATGCCCTCGCCGACCGCCACGACCGTCGGCAGGGCGGAGCCGACCGCGAGGATCGCGGCCTCTCCCGGGTTGATGATCGCGCTGAACTCGTCGACCCCGAACATCCCGAGGTTCGAGACGGTGAACGTGCTGCCGGTCATCTCGTCGAGGCCGAGACGCCCGTCGCGGGCCGCCCCGGCGAGCGCAGCGGCCCGGTCGTGGAGCTCGCCGATGGCGAGGCGGTCGGCGTCCCGGATCACCGGGACGACAAGCCCTCCGGGCACGGAGACGGCGAGGCCGAGATGGACGCGGCGTCGGGTCCAGGCCGAGACGCCGTCCGTGCGGGAGTTCACGTCCGGGAACTCCGCGAGCGTCTGGGCGGTGGCCGCGAGGACGAAGTCCGTGACCGACAGCGTCGTTCCCGACGCCTTGAGCTCGGCCCGGAGGGCGAGCAGGGCGGTGACGTCCACGGCGACCGTGACGGTGAAGTGGGGGACCGTGGTCCAGCTCGCGGTCAGCCGGTCGGCGATGACCCGGCGCATTCGGGTCAGGGGGCGCGGCTCCTCCTCGCCCTCGACAGCCGGAACGGCACCGCCGGCCGCGGACGGGGCGAACGGTGCGACGAGCGGCGCAGCGGGCGGCTGCGACGCGAGTGGGGCTCCCGGAGTTGCGGCCGCGAGAACGTCCCGTTCGAGGATTCGACCCCCGGGCCCGGAGCCGGCGATCGAGCGCGGGTCGATCCCGGCAGCCGCTGCCGCCCGGCTCGCGCGGGGGCTGATTCGGATCCGTCCGGCGGGTGGGGCGCCAGCTGCCGGCGGGGCGTCGGGTGCCGGCGAGGCGCCAGCTTCCGGCGGGGCGCTAGCTGCCGGCGCCGGAGCGACCGAGGTGGGTGGCGGGGCAGGGGCCTGCGGCACCGCCGTATTCGGAGGCGGGCTCGCCGGCACGGAGCTGGCCGATGGCGCCGACGGCGCGGCAGGCATGGCCGGCGCCTCGGGGATCGCCTCGCCCGGCTCGCCGACGTAGGCGCAGATCGCGTTCACCGGGACGACGTCGCCGTCGACGGCAAGGACCGCGAGGAGGACGCCGGCGTCGAACGCCTCGACCTCCATCGTCGACTTGTCGGTCTCGATCTCGAAGAGGACGTCGCCCCGGGCGACCGGGTCGCCGACCTGCTTGTGCCAGGCGACGACCGTGCACTCCTCGGTCATCTGGCCGGGCTTCGGCATGCGGATCGCGTGGACCATGACGGCGGCCTCCGGCTACACGAGGGCCAGGACGGCCGCGACGACGTCGGCGGCGTCCGGGAGGAAGGCCCGCTCGAGGCTCTCGGCCTGCGGCGAGATCCCGTTCGCCGCGCCCACCCGGCCCACCGGTCCGTCGAGGTCGTCGAACGCCTCGAGCTGGATCCGGGCCACGATCTCGTTGACGTAGCTGCCGACGAGGACCGCCTGGCTCGCGACGACGCAGCGTCCGGTCTTCCGAACCGATGCGAGCACCGTCTCCATGTCGAGGGGGACGAGGCTGCGGAGATCGATCACCTCGGCCGAGAGACCGTGCTCGGCCGCGAGGACCTCGGCCGCGGCGAGCAGGTCGGGCACGGCCGGGCCCCACCCGACGAGCGTGACGTCGGAGCCCTCTCGGGCGACCCGCGCCTTCCCGATCGGGACGAGGTGCTCGCCCTCGGGGACCGTGCCCTTCGTCGGATAGAGCCCCTGGCTCTCCACGAAGAGAACCGGGTTGTTCGTCCGGATCGCCGAGGCGAGGAGGCCCTTCGCGTCCGCGGCCGTTGCCGGATAGAGGACGTAGAGGCCCGGAATGTGGGTGAAGAGGCTCTCCAGCGACTGCGAGTGCTGGCCGCCATAGCCCTTGCCGGCGCCGACCGAGGCCCGGATGACGAGCGGCACCTCCACCTGGGCCCCGCTCATGTAGTGCCACTTCGCCGCCTGGTTGGCGATCTGGTCCGAGGACAT
>JBBSAS010000220.1:0-3655 GCA_038252055.1 Candidatus Limnocylindrales bacterium | reverse complement strand
TCGCGCCCGATGAAGAGGGGACCGTCGTAGCCCCGCCCGGCCCGGTACCGGCAGATTGCCTCGGTCGTGGCGAGGATGTGGTCCTCGTTAAAGGCGCCGTTGAAGGCGGAGCCGCGGTGTCCGGAGGTCCCGAAGGCGACGCGCTCGGCGGGGACGGACGGATCCGGTCGTCGATCGTGATAGGCGGAAAGAAGGGCGTCGAGATCGACGAGCTCGGAGGGGTCGGCGGGCTGGCCGGCGCGGGGGTTCTCCGTCATCGAGGTCCTCCGTTCGCGGTTGCGCGGGATGCCCGTGTCGTGGACATGCCGGCGGCCCGGACCGCCGGTGGTCCGCCGGCACCCGGGCCCACGATACCCGCGCCGGCGTTTGGCATCCGCGCGCCATCGTCGGCAGCGCCTCGTGCGGCACAGGCCGCGCACGTGCCCCGGAAAATCACCTGCGCCTCGTCCACGACGACGCCGGGCAGGTCCGGTTCCAGGCAGGGGCGCTCGCCGCGTGCGCATGGAACGTCCACCACCGCCCCGCAGGTGCGGCAGACGAGGTGGTGGTGCCACGTGCCGGCCACCTCGTACCGTGTCGTGCCGGGGCCCGCGTCCGCGACGAGCAGGACCCCGGCCGCGGCGAGCGACCCGAGGACGTAGTAGAGGCTCGCCCGCGGGATCGCCGCCCCGGTGTCCCGGAGGGCCGATCGGACCTCCTCGGCCGTGCGGTGGCCGCCGAGGGCACAGAGCGCGTCGAGGACGGCGATCCGGGGTCGGGTGGCCCGCAGGCCGGCGGAGCGCAGGCGCTCCGCCGGCACCGGCGTCACCGGATCTGGGCGCGGAGCATCCAAGCCTGCTTCTCCAGGCCGGCGCCGATCTCGATGAGGATCCCCTGGCTCCCGAGGTCGCTGTCGCCGATCGCGGCCGCGCGCTCGCGGAGGCTCGTGGCGACCGTCGCGAGCCGGCTCGTCATCGCCTCGACGGTGTCGGCGTCGCGCTGCCAGCCATCGCCGACCTCGGGGAGGGGCGTGGTCGCGGCAACGGTGGAGGTCCGGCCATCGGGCGAGACGTCGAGGGCGCTCAGCCGCTCGGCGACGTCGTCGTAGAAAAGGCGGACGGCGTCGGTGATCTCGTCGAGCTGGAGGTGCACGGCGCGGAAGTGCGGCCCGACGACGTTCCAGTGGTACTGCTTTGCCTGGAGGGCCAGGTCGATGAGCTCGACGAGGCTGTCCTGGAGGGCCTTCGTGGTCAGGTCGGTGGTTGCGGGAGCTGAGGTGGTCATGCGGTCTCCTTCGATCTGGGGGCTCTTCGGGGCGCACGTACAGTCTACCGGTTACATTGGACAGTGTCCAATGTAGGTCCCACCGCTGCTCGGGCGGTCGGCACCGGACCCGGCCGGCCCGGCGGCCCCGGCGGCGCCGGCCCCGACGCGCCGGCCGGCCCCTGCGCAACCCGGCGTCGCCGCCCCGACGCGCCGGCCGGCCCCTGCGTCGGCCGGCCGACGCTCTACAGAGCCTTGACCGCCGCGATGAGCTCCGCGAGGCCGGCTTTCGCGTCGGCGAAGAGCATCCCCGTCTTCGGGTTCGCGTAGAGCTCGTTGTCGATGCCCGCGTAGCCGCGGCCCATCGACCGCTTGATCACGACGATCGACTTCGCGTGGTCCACGTTGAGGATCGGCATCCCCGAGACCGGGCTTCCCGGCCGGCGCGCCGCCGGGTTCGTCACGTCGTTCGCCCCGATCACCAGGGCCACGTCGCAGCGGTCGAACTCCGGGTTGACCTCGTCCATCTCGCGGAGCTGCGGATAGGGCACGTTCGCCTCCGCGAGGAGGACGTTCATGTGCCCGGGCATCCGCCCGGCGACCGGGTGGATGGCGTAGACGACGTCCACGCCCCGCTCCTCGAGCAGCTCGGCGAGCTCGCGGACCGCGTGCTGCGCCTGGGCGACCGCGAGGCCGTAGCCGGGGACGACGATCACGCTGCTCGCGTACGCGAGCTGAATCGCGACGTCGTCGGCGCCGATCGAGCGGACCGAGCCGCCGCCCGCGCCGCCGGCCGCCCCCACGGTCCCTTCGCCGCCACCGAATCCGCCGATCATGATGTTCACGATCGAGCGGTTCATCGCGTCGGCCATGAGCTTCGTGAGGATCGCGCCGGACGCCCCGACGAGGGCGCCCGAGATGATGAGGACGGGGCTCTCGAGGACGAACCCGGCCATCGCCACGGCGGTGCCCGTGAACGCGTTCAGGAGCGAAATCACGACCGGCATGTCGGCGCCGCCGATCGGCAGGACCATCGTGATCCCGAGCATGAGCGCGGCCGCGAGGATCGCCCCGAGGATGATGATCGCGACGGCCGGCTCGAGGGGAACGGCCCCGCCGGCGTTGAGCATCAGGAGGACCGTCCCGGCCACGACCGCGGCGGCCACGATGAACGTCAGCGGCCGGGTCCACGGGAAGATGATCGGCTTGCCGCTGATGACGCCCATGAGCTTCGCCGAGGCGAGGATCGAGCCCGTGAAGGTCACCGAGCCGATCACGACGTCGAGGACGGTGAACGCGGTGGTGGAGACGACCGGCGAGCCGGCGTTCGTGCGGGTGATGAAGTCCTCGACCGCGACGAGCGCGGCCGCGCCGCCGCCGACCGCGTTGAAGATCGAGACGAGCTGCGGCATCGCCGTGATCGGGACGGTGCGCCCGGTGATCAGCCCGGCGGTGGCACCCACCCCGAAGCCGACGATGATGATCGCCCAAGCGGCGCCGCTCATCCCCTCGTCGCGGGCGATGAGGCTCCCGAGGGTCGCGAAGACGGCCACCGCCATCCCCCCCGCGGAGAGGAGGTTGCCGTTGCGGGCCGTGGCCGGCGAGTTCATGAAGCGGAGGCCGAGGACGAAGCAGACGGCGCCGCCGAGCTGGGCGAGGTAGACGAGACTCGAGATGTCCATCGTGGAGCCCGTCAGGCCTTCGGCTCGGCCCGCGGGGCCGCCGGCTTCTTCTTGAACATCTGGAGCATCCGGTCGGTGACCACGTAGCCGCCGACCACGTTCATCGCCCCGAACGCCATCGCCACGAACGCGATGAGGTAGCCGAGCGGGTCGTTCGCCTCGGCCGCGATGATCATCGCGCCAACGACGACGATTCCGTGGATCGAGTTCGCCCCGGACATGAGGGGCGTGTGGAGCGTGGCCGGCACCTTCGAGATCACCTCGACGCCGACGAGGACGGCGAGGACGAAGATCGTCAGCGGGAAGAGCAGGTCGTTCATGCGGGCGTGCCTCCGGCCGCGGGGACGGGTTCGAGGAGCCGGGCGGTCGCGGGCTGGACCACCTTCCCGTCGTGGGTGATAAGCACGCCGGCCGTGATCTCCTCCTCGGGATCGAGCGCGAGCGCGCCGTCTTTCACGAGATGGAGGAGGAGGGCCTGCAGGTTCCGGGCGTAGAACTGGCTGGCGCTGATCGGGAGCGTGGCGGGGAGGTTGTCGGGGGCCAGGATCGTGACGCCGCCATCCGTGACGACCGTCTCGCCGGGCTTCGAGAGCTCGCAGTTGCCGCCAAGGGCACTCGCCGCCATGTCGAGGATCACCGAGCCCGGCTTCATCGCCGCCATGGCCTCCGCGGTGACGAGCACCGGCGGCTTGCGGCCGGGCACCTGGGCGGTGGTGATGACGACGTCCATC
>JBBSAS010000219.1:0-3665 GCA_038252055.1 Candidatus Limnocylindrales bacterium | reverse complement strand
CACCCCCAGGCGGAGCTGCCGGGCGAGGGAGGGCTGCCCGAGCAGGATGCCCGCGAACGGACTTCGGCTGTCCATCTCGCTGTTGGTGAGCAACCGGAGTTCCTCGAGCTGTTCGGGAGACAGAAGATGGGCCTCATCGATTTATGCGGAGTTCCGCATAAGTCGACTTATCCCGACTCCGGGATTATCCCGACCGGTCGACCGGGCCCCCCGTCGATGGCGGGCTGCGGGCAGAAGCGGTCGGCATAATCACGGCGGTCAGAGGTCCTCGAGGAAGGCGAGGAGCGGGTCGGGAGGCCGGTAGCGGCCGGGCCGGGTGGACGGCAGCGCGGTGCGGGCGAGTGCGCGCTCTTTGATGGCCAGGTCGGCGTGGAGGTAGACCTGGGTGGATCGGATGTCTTCGTGGCCGAGCCAGAGGGCGATGACCGAGGTGTCGACGCCGGCGTGCAGCAGTTGCATGGCGCTCGTGTGACGAAGCGCGTGCGGGGTGAGGTGCTTGCCCTGCAGGGAGGGGCAGCGCCGCGCCGCCGCTGCGGTGTGCTTGGCGATGCGCCGCGCGACAGCGTCCCGGGTGAGCCGCCTGCCGGTGCTGGTGGGAAAGAGCGGGCCGTCGGGACGGTCGGCTTGTTCGCGCAGCCAGACGCGCAGGACGGCTGTGGTCTCGGCGGTGAGCGGGGTGATGCGTTCCTTGCGCCCCTTCCCCTGGCAGCGCACGTGCGCCCCGGGGCCGAGGTTGACGTCGGCGCGGGAGAGTCCGATCAGCTCCGAGACGCGCAGGCCGGTCTGGATCGCGACGAGCAGGAGCGCGTGGTCGCGGCGGCCCAGCCACCCGGAGCGGTCGGGGGTACTCAGCAGCGCCTCGATCTCGGCCGGGGTGAGGTATGCGAGGACCGGCTTCTCGAAGCGCTTCTGCGGGATGGCGAGGACGCGCCCGATGAGCGCGGCGTGCTCGGGGTGGCGGAAGGCCGCGTAGCGGAAGAGCGAGCGCAGCGCGGCCAGGCGGGCATTGCGGGTGCGGGCGCTGTTTCCTCGGTCGGCCTCGAGGTGGTTGAGGAACGCCAGGATGCTCGGGGCGTCGAGGTCCTCGAACGCCAGCTTGGACGGCGCCTGCCCGATCCGCTCCTGGAGGAAGACAAGCAGCAGCCGGAAGGTGTCGCGGTAGGCGACGACCGTGCGCGGGCTGGCCTGGCGCTGGCGCGCCAGGCGGTCGGTGAAGAACGCCTGCAGGGTTGGCGCGAGCAGGCTCATGGCTGCGCCCGACGGGCGGCCTCGAGGCGTTCCGCGGCCAGCCCGAGGAGCTCGGGGATGGCGGAGAGATACCGGTAGGTGAAGCGGGGTTCGCGGTGGCCGAGGTACGTCGAGAGCGACGGCAGCCGGACCTCGACGTCCTCCCCGTCGCGATACCAGCCGACCAGCGTGTGCTCGGCAAAGCCGTGGCGGATGTCGTGGATGCGGGGCCTGATCGCGGAGCGCTCTCCCACCCGGGCGGCGCTGACGAGCCCGCGGAACGTGTGGTGGACGTTGCCGTAGATGAGCCGGGTGCCAACGGTCGAGATGAAGAAGACCGGTGCCTGCGGGTGGGGCTGCAGGCCGTCTCGACGGCTGGCGTAGGCGGCGAGCGCGTCGACACTGCTGGCGTGCAGCGGGATCTCGCGGGATTTGCGGAACTTCGACTCGCGCACGAGCAGGACGCCGCCGCGCCAGTCGACGTCGGTCCGGTCGAGCCGGATCGCCTCGCCGACCCGCATGCCGGTCACGACGAGCAGCCCGATCAGCGTCTCGTAGGTGGCCGCGCGTAGCGGGGTCGGGATGCTGCGGGCGGCGGCCATCAACGCTGCGACGTCGGCCCAGGAGTAGCTGTAGGGGGTGCGCCGGCGCTTCCGCCACGGCACGAGACCGACGGGCGGCACCTCGGCGCGAGGGTCGATGCCCGACAGGTAGCGGGCGAAGCCGCGCGCGACGGTCATGCGACGCGCCCAGACCGTGCTGTCGGGGCCGGCATCGGGCTCCTGCGCCCAGGCCAGGGCCGCTTCGATCGTCAGCGTCTCGGCGCCCGAGTCGTCGAGGTGGGCGACCAGGCGAGGCAGCAGCCGGGCCGCCTCGTCAAGCTTGTAGCCGAACGCCCGACGGAGCCGGACATACTCGTCAGCTCGTTCTGCGAGGGCGCTCATCGGGCACTTCCCGGCCACGGCTGGGCGAGCCTGCGCAGCGCGTCCCGGTCGACCTTGGCGTAGATCGCCGTGGTGGCGAGATCGCGGTGGCGCAACACCTGGCCGATCTCGGCCAGGGTCGACCCGCGCCGCAGCAGCTCGCTTGCGAGCGCGTGGCGCAGCCGGTGCGCGCCGACCGGCTCCAGGCCCGCTCGTCGGCAGGCGACGCGGACGATCCGGCTGACCGTGTTCGGATGCAGTCTGCGCCACGGCGCATGGCGGGTCACGAAGAGCGCCCGGCAGCCGGCCCGCGGTCGGCAGCCGCGCAGGTAGGCGACAAGCGCCTCGCCGACATCGACCGGCAGCGGCAGCCGATCAGAGCGGCCGCCCTTGCCGCGGACGACGATCTCCCCGGCGCGCCAATCGATGTCGGCGAGCTCGAGGGAGGCGAGCTCGGCTGCCCGCAGGCCAAGCCGGGCCAGGACCGTCAGGACGGCGAAGTCGCGCAGCCCCGTCGCCGTCGAGCGGTCGGTGCCCTCAAGGATCGCCGCGACCTCGGACGCTTCGAGCGTCGCCACCAGTCGGGCGTCGTGCCAGCCAGCAACCGACGGCACCGCCGCCGCCAGCGCCGTCGGGGTCAGGCCAGCCAGGTACAGGAAGCGCAGCAACGACCGCAGCTCGGCGACCCGGCCCCTGGCCGAGCCGAGGCCAAGCCGCGAGCACTCCCGGAGCAGGAAGGCTGCCACCTCGGCGGCGGTCAGGCCGTCGGTGCCCGCGGCGCCGCCGATCGTCGACGAACGCTGCCCGAGGAACCGCCTCGCCGTCGCCTCGTAGCGACCGCAGGTCCGCGTCGCCAGCGCCCGATCGCGAACGAGGTACTCGTGGTAGTCCGCCAGCAGGTGGTCGAGCGGCGTCGTCGCCGTCGCGGGCCGCTCGTCCGGCACCAGCCCTGCGTTTCGCAGGTAGCCGAGGAGCGGCCGCAGCGTCCGCTCGGTAAGACCACGCCGCTGTCC
Organism: Candidatus Limnocylindrales bacterium; assembly: GCA_038252055.1. GTDB lineage: Bacteria > Chloroflexota > Limnocylindria > Limnocylindrales > CSP1-4 > CTSoil-043. The sequence continues at coordinate 502 of JBBSAS010000219.1, read as the reverse complement.
CGCGGCCCGGCGGGCGGCGAGGAACTGCTCGACACCGGCAGCGCCGAGCTCGCTCACATCGAGGCCCACACGATCGAGCCAGCGGCTGACCTGTGCCATCGTCCGCACCTGGTGCTCCGCCGACCCCTGTCGGTAGCCGAGCCGTGCCAGCTCCGATCGGAACCTCTCGGCGTGCGGTGCGAGCGGACCCTCGACCCTTGCTCTCGAGAGCTTCTTCATCGCCGTCTCCTTCCTGCCAGGGCAGCATGCCCAGGCAACAGGAGACTTCAGCAGCGGTGATTATGTCGACCGCTTCTGCCCGCAGCCCGCCATCGACGGGGGGCCCGGTCGACCGGTCGGGATAATCCCGGAGTCGGGATAAATCGATCACGATGACGACCCGCCGGTGGCGCTCGGCCTCCTCGGCTTCGAGGAGCTCGGAGGTCTGGGCCATGACCTCGGCCTTGTGGAAGCGCGGGCTGCCACCGAGAGCCCGGACGATCGCCACGTACAGACCCCTGGT
>JBBSAS010000218.1:0-3671 GCA_038252055.1 Candidatus Limnocylindrales bacterium | reverse complement strand
GGCGGGCCTGGCGGATTGCCGCGGCGTAGCGCCAGAACGTCCTCCCGGCCGCCGTCGGTGGCCATTTCGGCCTCTCCCGACACGATTCCTGCACAAGGTTGTAGACGCGGCCGAGAAAGCGGGCTACCATGACCTCCTCGCCGCACGATTGACGGCGAGGGACCACGCTCGGCCTTGGCTCGCACCTTCTCTCCGGCAGCGCCCATTCGCGACTCGGAAGATCGGTTCCCGTTCCGCGCCGACAAGAGCTCGAAGGAGCAAGCACGCACCATGGCCGATCAGGTCATCACCTGCGCCGATTGCGGACAGGAGTTCGTCTTCACGGAGAGCGAGCAGGCGTTCTACGCCGATCGCGGCTTCAGCACCCCCCGGCGCTGCGCGGCATGTCGCGCAGCCAAGAAGGCCGCTCGCGGCGACTCCGCCGGCGGCGGCGGATCGTACGACGGCGGCGGATCGTACGGCGGCGGCGGCGGCGGCGGATACGGCGGGGGCGCCTCGCGCGGCCCGCGCGAGATGTTCACAGCCACCTGCAGTTCCTGCGGGAACGTCGCAAGCGTCCCGTTCCGGCCGTCCGGCGCCAAGCCGGTCTACTGCTCCGACTGCTTCAGCCGGCGCTGATCCCCCTCGGAACACGTTCGAAGGCCGCCGCGGCGATTGCGCCCGGCGGCCTTCGCGATTCCCGGCCCGCTGGTCGCCGCCATCCGGCTCCGCTTCAGCGCGCCGCCCGCTGTCGGAGATGGGCCACCAGTCGCTCGGCGATGACATAGCTGCGGCCACCGCCCATCACGAGCACGATGTCGCCCGGCGCCACCCGTGGGGCGAGCCAGTCGGCGGTCTCCTCGACCGTCCCGGGCGCCCAGGCCGGCGTCCGTCCACGCTCCGAGACCGCCTCCGCCAGCGCTGCCGCCGAGCTCACGGTCGTGTCGGGGTCGCGGCCGGCATGGATCTGGGCGATGACGACCCGGTCCGCCTGCTCCAGGACCCGGGCGAAGTCACCAAGCATGGCGGCGGTCCGGTGATAGGTCAGCGGCTCGTAGACGGCCCACAGGCGACGGCCCGGGTACCGCTCCGCGACCGCTGCGAACGTCGCGGCCAGCGCGGTCGGGTGGTGGCCGTAGTCGTCGAGGACGATGATCCCGCCGACGTCGCCGGCGACTTCCAGGCGGCGGCCGACCCCGCCGAAGGTGCCCATGGCCGCCGCGGCTCGCGCGGGTTCGACGCCCGCGGCGACGGCGACGGCCACCGCCACGAGGCCGTTGTCGGCATTGTGCCGCCCCGCCTGGGCGAGCCCCGCCGAGATGGGCGCGCTCAAGCCGAGGCCGTGGATCTCCAGGCTCCCCTCCCCCGCCGGCCCGACCGATCGACGGGCAACCGTGGACGATGCCGGTCCCGCCGCGGTGCGGTATCGCGCCGCGAGGTCCGCCCGGACGGCCTGCGCGTCCGGCTTCAGGCCCTCGACGAGCGAGACGACCACGAGCCGGCCCGACCAGTCGCGAAGGAGCTCCAGCACCTCGCGCACGCCGGGATCGCCGGCGTTCGCCACCAGGACGGGGCGCTCCCCTCCCCCGTCGAACCGCCGGATCCAGGCCGCGAACGCGTCTACGACCGCCGCGCGGTCCGCGAACACGTCGGGATGGTCCCAGTCGGCATTGATGAGGGCCCCGATCGCCGGGCGGTAGGGATCGAAGTTCCCGGCGTACTCGTCGGCCTCGACGACGAAGTCGGGCCCGCTCCCGAACCGGGCCGTGCTCGGACGCGAGCCTCCGACGAGAGCCGCGGGCAGCAAGGCCCCGACGAACGCGGACGGGTCGCGGCCGGCCTCCGTGAGCAGATGGACGACCCAGCCGGTCGTCGTGGACTTACCGTGCGTCCCGGCTACCGCTACGAGGCGTTGCCCGGCGGTTGCCGCAGCGTCCGCGATGAGCTGCTGGACGCTCGTCACCGGGAGCCCGGCGGTCCGCGCGGCGACGAGCTCCGGGTGGTTGGGCTGGACCGAGGTCAGCGCCTTCGTGACGGCGAGCCGGTCCTGGAGCGCCCGGCCGTCAACGACGACGTGGGCCGCATCGTGGCCCCAGGCGAGCGGCACGCCCGCGTCGACGAGCGGTGCGGTGTACTGCGACGGCCCACCCGGATCGCACCCGCTGACGGCACCGCCGGCATGGTGGGCGTGGAGCGCCGCTGCCGCGGCGGCGGCACCGCCCGCGCCGACCACATGAATCCGCTGGCCGGCGCCGATCGGCCGAGCGGCGCGGGCTGGCTCCGGGCCGGCGCCGATCTCGGCGGCCGATCGCGGGGTCACGGCACCGCCGGCGCCCCCGGAGGCGCGGCATCCTCGTCCACCGGCGGCAGGACGGCTGGCGGCGGAACGAGCGGCGGCAGGGCGGCGGGCGGCGGAGAGGCGTCGCCCGCGTCCGCGACGCGGTCGACGCTCACCCATCGACGGTCGACCACGAGGTGCACGACGGTCGGTCGACCCGAGGCGAGGGCCGCCTGGAGCGCCGGCTCGATCCCCTCGTCGGCATCGACGCGAACGCCGACTGCCCCGAACCCCTCGGCCACCGCCGCCCAGTCCACCGGCCCGAGGTCCGCGGCGACGGCCTCGAGCCCGAGGGCAGCGCCGCGGTCGGCGATTGATCCGTACTGCTCGTTGTCGAAGCAGAGCACCGTCGGATGGGCGCCCTCCCGGACCGCCGTCTCGAGCTCGGCGACCGCCATCCCGAGGCCGCCGTCACCGACGCAGGCCACCACCGCGCGACCGGGCGCCGCGAGCGAGGCCGCGATCGCCGCAGGCAGTCCGTAGCCCATCGCACCGGCGGTCGTCCCGAGGAACGTGCCGGGTCGATGTACCGCCAGCCCCCGGGCGAGCCATCCCCCGAAGTGGCCGGCATCCGTCGTGATGATCGCGTCCGGGGGCAGGAGGCGGCCCAGCGCGGCGATGACCTTCCCGGGGTGAACACCGGGTCCGCTCCACGGCGTGCCATCCACGACGCGCGCCGCCTCGTAGGCGGCCCGGTCGTCTGCATTCTCGACGCGGCGCCGCTCCAGCGACCCGTGGTCGAGGACCGCCCCGCCGAGGATCCGGCGCGCAGCACGGAGGAACGTCCGGGCGTCGCTCGCGAGGGCGACCTCGGGCCCAGGCAGGCCCGGGCGCGTCCCGAGCGGCTCGAGGTCCACGTGGGCCCACCGCGACGCCGCCGCTGGAACGGTCCAGCCATGCGAAGCAACCTCGTCGAGACGGCAACCGACGACGAGCAGCGAATCCGCGTCCACGAGTCGGGGGTGGACGCTGGGCGCGGCGAAGAGGCCGCTCATCCCCAGGTAGAGCGGGTGGTCGTTGGGGAAGACGTCGGGCCGGCGCCACGCCGCGACGACCGGGACCTCGACGAGCTCGGCGAGCCGGACGAGATCCGCGGTGGCGCGCGAGCGCAGGACGCCGGCGCCGGCGAGGATGACCGGGCGCTCCGCGTCGAGGAGGAGGTGGAGGATCCGCCGCACCGTCGCGGGATCGGGCTCCGGGACGCGTGGCGGGCCGAGAACGGTCGAGGTGGCGATGCGACCCGGGTCCGCGGGCGCCGGCCCGCCGAGGAGATCACCCGGCAGACTCAGGAGAACCGGGCCGGGTCGCTGCGTCGTCGCGCGCCGGAATGCCTCGTCGAGAGCACCCGGCAGGT
>JBBSAS010000217.1:0-3671 GCA_038252055.1 Candidatus Limnocylindrales bacterium | reverse complement strand
GTGGTCGGCGCGGCAACCCTCGCCGAGGCGGCGGACGTCCTCCGCGGCCGCCGGGTGCGCGGCCACATCCCCGGGTCGCGCGCCGAGCTCGTCCCGGATGAGGCCGGCGCGCCCGCCCCGGCCGGGGCCGAGCCGGAGCGGCCCGACCTCGCCGACGTGCGGGGCCTCCTCGAGGCGCGCCGCGCGCTCGAGATCGCCCTTGCGGGCGGCCACGGACTCGTCTTCGTCGGCCCGCCCGGCTCGGGCAAGACGATGCTCGCCACGACGATCCCGCGGATCCTCCCTCCGCTCGACGACGCCGAGGCCCGCGAGGCCACGGTGATCGCCTCCGTTGCCGGGGCCGTCCCGCTTCGGGGTCTCGTCCGGACGCGGCCGTTCCGGGCGCCGCATCACTCCGCCTCGTACGCGGCCCTCGTGGGCGGGGGTCCGCGGATGGCGCCCGGTGAGGTGACGCTCGCCCACACGGGGGTCCTCTTCCTCGACGAGCTGCCCGAGTTCGATCGCGGCGCCCTGGAGGCGCTCCGGCAGCCGCTGGAGGATGGCTGGGTCAACGTGTCCCGGGTCGGGAGGGCGGTCCGGTTCCCCGCCCGGTTCCAGCTGGTCGCGGCGATGAACCCGTGCCCGTGCGGGTGGGCCGGCGATCCGGCCAACCGCTGCACCTGTCGCGGGGAGGCGCCGGCCCGGTACCGGAACCGGGTGTCGGGGCCGCTCCGGGACCGGATCGATCTCTGGGTGGACGTCCCACGGCTGGAGGCGCGGGAACTCCTCAGGCGGGGCGACCCGGAGCCCTCGGCGATCGTCGCGGGGCGTGTCGTCGCCGGCCGCGAGCGTCAGCTCGCCGAGCGCGGCCGCCTCAACGCGAGGCTCTCGGGGAGGGCGCTGCGGGCGGCCGCCGCCCTCGACGGCCGTTCCGAGGGGCGAGCGGTCGCCCTCGCGAGCCGCGCGGCGATGACGGCGCGGGCGACCGAGCGGCTGGTCCGGGTCGCCCGCACGATCGCGGACCTCGAGTGCGCGGAGCGGGTCACGAGCGAGCACCTCGAGGAGGCGGCCCGCTACCGGCCCCCGGCCGTCGGTGCCGCCCTGCCTGTCGACGGAGCGGCGTGACGATGCTCGGCGTGGGGCGCGGCGGCCCGCTCGGACCGGGCGCGAGCGCGGCCGTCGATGCCGGCAGGCCGGTGGGCGCTGGCTCGGCCGTCGCCCCGGCTGCGCCGTCTGCCGGTGCCCATCGCGGGTTCGCTGGCGGGCCGCCCGAGGTCGCGCGGCAGCGACCCGCGTCCCGGTCGATCGGGGAGCGTGAGGCCTGGGTGGCGCTTACCGCGGTCGAGGGCCTCGGGCCGGTCACCTTCGGCGTCCTGCTCCGGGCCTTCGGGAGCGTCGCCGCGGTCCTCGCGGCGGCGGAGCGGCCGTCCGGTCCGAAACGGCTGATCGCGGCGGCGGCCGGGGAGGGGTTGCGGCTCACGTCCGACGTCGCCGTCGCCGTCGGGTCCGCCCGGGCCGCGTCCGCGCTGCTGCAATCCGCCCTCGGTGCGCTCGGGGTCACGGCGCTCATCGCCGACGACCCGGCCTATCCGGCCCGTCTCCGGGCGATCGAGCTACCGCCTCCGGTTCTCTTCATCCGGGGAGACCCCGATGCGCTCTCACGGGAGCGGGCCGTCGCGGTCGTGGGCACCCGCCGCCCGAGCGACGAGGGCCGGCGGACGGCGACGCGTCTCGCGGAGATCCTCGCGGCGGCCGGGGCGACGGTCGTGTCCGGGCTCGCAGTAGGAATCGACGGGGCGGCCCACGCGGGCGCCCTCCGGGCCGAGGGAACGACGGTGGCGGTGCTCGGCAGCGGCCACGGGCACCTCTACCCGGCCGTCCACGCCCGCCTGGCCCGCGAGATCGTCGAGGCGAGCGGTGCCGTCGTCAGCGAGCTCCCGCCCGATGCGGCGCCGACGCCGGCCGGTTTCCCGCGGCGGAACCGGATCATCGCGGCTCTCGGCGACGCCACCGTCGTCGTCGAGGCGGGAGCGCGGAGCGGCGCCCTCATCACGAGCAGCTGGGCCCTCGAGCAGGGACGGGCGGTCTTCGCGGTTCCCGGTCCGATCGACCGGCCCCAGAGCCTCGGCTGCAACCGCCTCCTGCGCTCCCAGGCGGGCGAGGTGCGGATCGTCGCCGGTCCTGACGAGCTGCTCGAGGACCTCGGCTACGGTGTCCCGCTCGCCGTCCGGAGACGGGCACGCGACCGCAGCCGGTCGGCCACGCCCGATCCCGGCGCGGTCCTTGCCCGCCTCGCCCCGCCGGAGGCGGCCGCCCTGCGCTGTCTCCTCGGCGGGCCACGGACGGCGGATGTCGTCGCCGCGGCCTCCGATCTCGCTCCGGCCACCGTCCTCGCGGTCCTCACGAGGCTCGAGGAGCAGGGCCTCGTCCTGGCGACGCTCGGGCGCTATCGCGTGACCGGCCCGCTCGAGGGCGCGCGGGTCACGGACGTCGGGGCGCTGCGGGGAGGCGGAGCGGCGGGGACGGACCCGTGACCTTCGTCCGGTGTCCGTCCCGCGTGGCGGCTGGTAGCGTCTCGGACCGTGATCCGCAACGTCGTCCTCCACCTCCTCAACGAGCAGCCGCTCCACGCGGACCTGCTGGCCGAGCCGACGCCGGGGGACGTCACGGTCGTCTGCACGAACGTCCGCCTGATGAACGGGCAGCGCCCTGCCTTCGTGGACGATCTGCGGTCCACGTTCATCTTCCCGTACACCCAGATGCGCTTCATCGAGATACCGGCAACCGCTCGGGCCGCCGCACCGGAGCCGCCGCCGGCCCTGGGCCCCGGGGAGCCGAGCCCAGGGGAGCCGAGCCCAGGGGACGGCGCGTCGGACCGGAAGGCCGACCCCGCGCTCGATGGGGGGTCGGAGCCGGAGGGCGACCTCGGGCTCGACGAGGAGCTCCTGCGCCGCGTCCGCGAGCTCTGAGCCGGCCGGTCCCCAGGGCGGGACTCGCGCACGCCCCCGCGCGCGGCGGCGAAGCCGCCAGCCGCCGGATCGCCGGATTCGGGTGCTAGACTCGCTCGCCATGATCCGAAACCTCGTCATCGTCGAGTCGCCCGCCAAGGCGAAGACGATCGAACGCTACCTGGGGCCCGGTTACACGGTCCTCGCCTCGTACGGCCACGTCCGCGACCTCCCCGAGAACCCCGGCAAGGGCAAGTTCGGCGTGGACGTCGAGCACGACTTCGCCCCCGAGTACGTGATCCCCGATGACCGCTCGCGCAAGCATGTCAGCGCGATCGAGAAGGCCGGGCGCGCGGCGGAGCGCATCTTCCTCGCCACCGACCTCGACCGCGAGGGCGAGGCGATCGCCTGGCACGTCGCCGAGGCTGCCGCGCTCGCGCCGGAGAAGCTGGCCCGGGTGACCTTCAGCGAGATCACGGAGCCGGCAATCCGCGAGGCGTTCGCGCACCCTCGCCAGGTCAACCGTGACCTCGTCGACGCCCAGCAGGCACGGCGGATCGTGGACCGCCTCGTGGGCTACACCCTGAGCCCTCTCATCTCCCGCAAGGTCCGGGCGGGCCTGTCGGCGGGTCGGGTCCAGTCGGTCGCCGTCCGTCTCGTCGTGGAGCGTGAGCGCGAGATCCGGGCCTTCGTCGCCCGCGAGTACTGGTCGATCGTCGCGACGCTGCTTGCACCGGACGGGAC